>JAKAGH010000011.1 GCA_021817645.1 Deltaproteobacteria bacterium | reverse complement strand
GGCCATGGCGGAAAAACAGGGCGTCCCCTTTGCCAAACTCCGGGGCACGGTGCAAAACGACATCTTGAAAGAATATTCCTCCCGGGGCACCTATATCTTCCCGCCCCGGCCGAGCATGCGCCTGATCACCGATATCTTCGCCTACTGCACGGCCGAAGTGCCCCAGTGGAACACCATCAGCATCAGCGGTTACCATATCCGGGAGGCGGGCTCCACCGCGGTGCAGGAAGTGGCCTTCACCCTGGCCAATGGCATCGCTTACGTGGACGCGGCCATCAAGGCCGGCCTGAAGGTGGATGAATTCGGGCCGCGGCTCTCCTTCTTTTTCAACTCGCACCAGGACTTCCTGGAAGAAATCGCCAAGTTCCGGGCCGCCCGCCGCCTCTGGGCCAAGATCATGAAGGAGCGCTTCGGGGCCCAGGACCCCCGCTCCCTGATGCTGCGCTTCCACACCCAGACCGCGGGCTGCAGCCTGACGGCCCAACAGCCCCTGAACAACATCATGCGCACCGCGTTCGAGGCCATGGCCGCAGTGCTGGGGGGCACCCAGTCGCTGCATACCAACTCCTTCGACGAAGCCCTGGCCCTGCCCTCCGAGCTGGCCGTGCAGGTGGCGCTTAAGAGCCAGCAGGTCATCGCCTACGAGACCGCAGTGGCGGACACGGTGGACCCCCTGGCCGGCTCCTATTACCTGGAGAATCTCACCGATCAGGTGGCGGCCAAGGCCCAGGAATATATCGACCAGATCGACCGCATGGGCGGGTCCGTGGCGGCCATCGAACAGGGGTTTGTCCAGAAGGAGATCGGGGTTTCGGCTTACCGCTACCAGCAGGAGATCGAAGCCGGCACCCGGGTAGTGGTGGGTCTGAACAAGTTCCAGGTGAAGGAAGAGGAAAAGCCCAAAGACCTCCTAAAGGTTGATCCCGCGGTGGGCGACCGCCAGGTGGCCCGCCTGAAAGAACTGAAAAGCACCCGGGATAACGCTGCGGTGGCCCAGGCCCTGGCCGCACTGAAAACCGCGGCCCAAGGTACTGATAACCTCATGCCCCCCATCCTGGCGGCCGTAAAAACCCTGGCCACCTTGGGGGAAATCTGCGACACCCTTAGAGGCGTGTTCGGCGAATACCAAGCCCCGGCGCTGGTTTAATAAAAGGAGATCGACATGGCAGAAAGGAAGATCAGGGTATTGGCAGCCAAGCCGGGGTTGGATGGACATGACCGCGGGGTCAAGGTCATCTGCGCGGCTTTAAGGGATAATGGCATGGAGGTGATTTATACGGGATTGAGACAGACCCCGGAGCAGATCGTGGCCGCGGCCATCCAGGAGGATGCGGACGTCATTGCCATGAGCGTGCTTTCCGGGGCTCATAATTACCTCTTCCCCCGGGTGATGGAACTCTTAAAGGAAAAGGGCATCAAAGACGTCCTGGTGATGGGGGGCGGCATCATCCCCGAAGAAGATGTCCCGGCCCTCAAAGCCGTCGGCATCGCCGCCATCTTCGGCCCCGGCACGGACACCAAGGACATTATCGGCTTTATCAAGGAAAACGTGCGGCAGCGCTAAGAATAAAAGGGGTGGGGGATCAGGCTCCCCCACCCTCCCCGGCATATTTTTCCCGGCAAACCCCTTAAGATTTCTCCGCCCGGTTTAAGAAATCCCCCACTACGGCCAGATATTCGTCGGTCTTCTCCAAGTGATGCGTATGGGAAGCATCCTCGAAGACAGCCAGCTCCGCGCCCGGCAGACAAGACCGGTAATACGCGGTGGTTTCCGGGGTGGCTTCATCAAAGCGGCCGCAGGTGAAGAGCGCGGGCAGCCGGATTTCTTTCAATTGCCCGGCCCGCTCATAATCCTTAAGCATCCCGGTGATGGTGAATTCGCTGGGCCCCCACATCTGCTGATAAACCGGCAGTCCCATTCTCTCAAAAGTGCGGTTCAAGCACTCGGGCCAGGGGTCCAGGCGGCAGAGATGGCGCCGGTAATAGGCCAGCATCGCCTCCTGATAAGCCGGGGCCTGAAAATCCCCGGCAGCCTCGACTTCCCGGATGATCTTTTGGGTCTCCTCCGGAAATTGCCGCAGGTAGGCCTGCTGATCCGCGGCGAAGCGGGAGGCACTGAGGCACGGGCCGGAAAAGATGAGGCTCATCACTCCTGCCGGCCGCCGGGAGAGCAGGTAATCCACCGCCAGCATGGCGCCCCAGGATTGGCCCAGGAGATGAACCCGCTCCAGGCCTAGGGTGTAGCGCACCGCGGCCAGTTCCTCCACAAACCGCTCCATCGTCCAGAGAGAAGAGTCTTCCGGCCGCTCCGAGAGGCCTCCCCCCAATTGATCGTAGAAGACCACGGGGCGTTCTGAGGCCAGAGCCTCCAGGGGCTCCAAGTAATCGTGGGTGGCGCCGGGGCCGCCGTGGAGCAAGAGCAGGGGGATTCCGCCCTGATCGGCCCCAGAAATTCCATACCAGACACGCCCCCCGGGGACGGCCAGGTAACCTTCTTTAATCCCTTGCTCCGGCATACTCTTTACGGCCCGAACCCGCGGCGGATCAGTTCCACTTCTTCCGCCCGGGTTTTCACTTCCTCATTGAGGCGGGCCTCATGCAGGCGTTCCAGCATCTCCTTGATGAGGGGACCGGGGGTGAAGCCCATAGCCAGAAGGTCCCGGCCCCGCAGTTCCGGCTTCAGGTGCTTCAGGTGGGTGAAGTACAGGGAAATGGCCCGCTTGGAGGCTTTTTGCCGGGTCTTGGCCAGCATATAGAGCAGATACTCGGTGTTCAGGAAACTGAGCAACCGGTAAATGGGGACCCGGCCTGCCTCCCCGAGTTGGTAGAGCCGGACCAGGGTCTGATCTGCCATCTCTTTGCCCCGGACAATGGCCGCGGCCTTTTTGGGGGAGATCTTGAACCGCTGCACCATTTCCTCCAGTTCCGCCGGGGTCAAAGGCTCTACCAATCCCAAAAAATAAACCAGCCAGTGGTCAAATTTCTCTTCCAGGTAGAGGAGGTCGAACCAGGAGAGCACGGCCTGGACGCGCTCCAACATCCCTCTGGTGCCTTCGTCGAAGCGCAACCGGGGATGGATGGGCGTGAGCAGATTGAACTCCGCCAGGCGGGCAATGGCGGGAATGGGGTTTTCCTCCTGGAGGATCAGCCGCAGCTCCCCAAAGAGGCGGTGGCCGGAGAGGCGGTCGAAGAAATTGTTTTTCACTGCGTTGGCGATGAGGTTGGCGGTGAGCTTGCTGATCCGGAACTTGAAGCGCTGCTCGAAGCGGATGGCCCTGAAGACCCGGGTGGGGTCTTCCACGAAGCTCAGGTTGTGCAGGACGCTGATCACCTTTTCCTTCAGGTCCCGGGTGGCCCCGAAAAAATCCAGCAGCGTCCCGAAATCCCGGGAATTGACCTTCACGGCCAGGGTGTTGATGGTGAAGTCCCGGCGGTAGAGGTCCATTTTGATGGAACTGTACTCCACCACCGGCAAGGCCCCGGGGGCTTCGTAATATTCGGTGCGGGCGGTGGCCACATCGATCTTGAAGCCGTCCGGGAAGATGATCACCGCGGTCTTGAATTTGTGGAACTCCCGGGAGCGGGCCCCATAGCGGCCGGCAAAGCGCCGGGCGAAGACGATGGCGTCGCCCTCAATGACGATATCGATGTCCAGGTTTTCATGCTTTAAAAACAGGTCCCGGACGAACCCCCCCACCGTGTAGGCGGTGTAGCCCAGTTCCTCGGCCACCTGGCCCACCTGCTCCAGAATTGCCAGAATGTTTTTAGGCAGGCGTTCCCGCATCAGGGCCTGGATGTTCCGGGTGCGCAGGGGCTGGGTCCACTGGGTCTCTTCTTCCGCGGCGATGAGCAGATGCAGCAGATCGGTGCGGCTGATGACCCCCAGGACCCGGCCGTCGTCCACCACCGGCAGCAGGCGCTGCTTGTTGATTACCAATTTTTCCCGGATTTCTCCCAGGGTGGCGTCAGGTGCAACCGCGGCCAGCTCCGTAGTCATATAATCTTTGCAGGGATGGTTTCTCAGGCCGTGGTAGATGCCTTTTTCCACCGTCTGCCTGGTAATCAGGCCCGCCAGCTTGCCCTCGCTGATCACCGGCAGGGCATTGATGCTGTAACGGTTGAGGAGGAGTTCCGCACCTTCCAGGGTCACCTCCGGGGAGACCCATTTGACCGGGAAAGACATGATTTCCCGGGCCCGGCGCTGGGGTTGCACCTTGGCCTGGATCAACTGCCGCAGTTTTTCCTCCACCTGGGTCAGGGGCGTGCCCTTCAAAGCCGCGGACGCGGCGTAGCTGTGGCCCCCGCCCCCGATTTCGCTGAGGATGTCCGCCACGTTCACTTCCGGCACCCGGCTGCGGCCCACCACATAGACCCGATCCTCCATCTGCGCCAGGGCGAAGAGGACCTGAATATTGCCCATGTCCATAAAGCGGTGGGCCACCACGGCAAAGTCGGGCACATACTCCTTGGCGGTGCTGTGGGCCAGGACCACCTCGATGCCGTCCACGTGGAAGTGGCTGGTGTGCTCCAGGAGATTATTGAGCAGACCCACCTGCTCCGCGGACATCTCCCGGGAGAGAATCCCGGAGACCACGTTGAGGTCGGCCCCCTGCTGCAGCAGATAGGCCGCGGCCTCGAAATCCTCGGGAGTGGTGGAGGAAAAGGTGAAGGAGCCGGTGTCTTCGAAGATGCCCAGGGCCATGATGGTGGCTTCCTGGGAAGTAAGCTTTAACCCCTGCTCCCGGATAATCCCGGTGAGGATGGCGGTGGTGGAGCCTAGGAGCCGCACGATCTCCACGCTCCCATGGACATCGTCCGGGGAGTCGGGGTGGTGGTCGTAAATATGAATCTCCACTTCGCCGGAGGCCGCGGCCTCCGCATACCTGCCGATGCGGGAGGCCTGGCGGGTGTCCACCAGGATGAGGCGCTTGATCTCTTCAGGCGGGGCCTGTTTCAGCCGGGCGAAATCCAGGAAATAAAAACTGGAGCGGACGAAAAAGTCCCGCAGGCTGGTCTCCTGGGCCCCCGGAAAGACCAGGAGGGCCTGGGGATAAAGCTTCTTGGCGGCCACCATGGAGGCCAGGGCGTCGAAGTCCGCGTTCAGGTGGGTGGTGATCACCTCCAGGGTGCGGGCAGGAGCGGGGGTTTTTTGATTCATGGCCGGGGATGGGCCTTTTTGTGGACCTCCCGGAGGCGGGCGGCATCCAGATGCGTGTAAATCTGGGTGGTGGCCAGATCGGCGTGGCCCAGGAGCAGCTGCAAGACCCGGAGATTGGCCCCCCGGGAGAGCAGATGAGTGGCGAAGGAATGACGCAGCGTGTGGGGACTTAACTCCCTCACCCCGGCCTGGAGCGCGTAATGCTTCAGTATCTTCCAAAAGCCCTGGCGGGACAGGGGGCCGCCCCGGCGGTTGAGAAAGATGTAGTGACTCTCCCGGCCCTTGATTAACTGCGGCCGTCCCTGGGCCAGATAGAGGTTCAATTTCTCCACGGCCGGGGCCACCAGGGGCACCACCCGTTCCTTGTTGCCTTTGCCCCGGACCCGCACCACCCCCCGGCGCAGATCCACCTGCTTGAGGGTGAGGCCCACCAGCTCCGAGACCCGCAAGCCGGTGGCGTAGAGGACTTCCAGGAGCGCCCCGTCCCGCTGGCCCCGGGGAGTGGTGGGGTCGGTGGCTGCCAGCAGCGCCGCCACTTCCCCTTCCCCCAAGACATTGGGAAGTTTCATGGGTAGCCGGGGGGAGTCCAGCAACTCCACGGGATTGCTGGAGATCTTCTCTTCCCGCACCAGAAACCGGAAGAATTGCCGCAGGGCGGAGAGCCGCCGGGCCCGGCTGCGGGCTGACAGCCCCCGGGCTTCCAGGGCCCCCAGGTAAGTCTGCAGGTCCTCCAGGGTGACCTCTTCCCAGGAGGTCCGGGCCAGGGTGAACAAAAATTCCCGGAAATCCTGGAGATCGTGGGAGTAAGATTCCAGCGTCAGGGCCGCCAGCCCCCGCTCCGCGGCCAGATGGTGGTAGAACTGCTCCAGCAGTTCGTCCAGATAATCGGGCCCGGCCTGGAGCAACTCCGAGAGCAGGGCCTTGATCTCCGGCTTGCTCAAGACCTGGGACGGGCTCTGAATTTGGGACGCGGGGCCAAAAAACTGCTCCAGAGGGTTAGCTGCAATCAACTGTTTTTGGAGGAGGAATTGAAAGAAATGGCGCAACGCGCCCAGACGGTGGTCCAAGCTGCGCCCCGGCAGCCCTTGGCTCTCCAGGGATTTGAAGTATGCCTGCAGATCCTCCAGGGCCACCATTTCCCAAGAGAGCCTGCCTAAACTGCGGGCAAATTCCCGGAAGTCCTGGAGGTCCCGGGTATATGCCTCCAGGGCCGGAGCCGCCAGACTTCCCTCCGTCTCCAGATGGTGGTAATATTGCCCCAGTGCCGCATCCATAAGAATGTCCCTGAGAGGATTTGCGCTTGATTATACTCTGAGTTGGCGAAAAGTGATAGTTTGCCGGAGGGATTTTGGGGCACGGCTCTTAGGGCGCACTGAATGATGACTTGAACCTTGATACAGTCACGATTCTCCCCCCCCTTTTCTAAAGGGGGGAAGGGGGGATTAACTGGGCGCCTCATAATCCCCCTAAATTTCCCTTTAGGAAAGGGGGACTTAAAAAGCAGTTTTGCTTATACTCCATAACTACAAAAGGTCTTAAAATTAGTAGCACAGGCTTTCCAGCCTGTGCAGATTGACGAGGCGGGCGAGGACGCCCGCCTTACCAGGTTTCTTATGACCCAGATCATCTACGGCCGCCATCCGGTTCTGGCCGCGTTGCGCCAGGCCGACTCTTCCCTGGAAGAAGTGGTTATCGCCCAGGGCGTCCAGGGCCATTGGCTCGGGGAGGTGCGCCGCCGGGCCCGGGCCGCGGGCGTGCGCCTGCGGGAATTGGAGCGCCCCGCACTGGACCGGATCGCGGGCACCAAAAACCATCAGGGGATTGTGGCCCGGCGGGGGGCTTTTGCCTATCGCACCGAACCTGAACTTCTGGATAGTCTGCCCACCCTGACCGCGCCGCCCCTGCTGGTGGCCGCGGACGGCCTCACCGACCCCATGAATCTGGGAAACCTGAGCCGCAGCGCCCTGGCCGCGGGGGCCCACGGCCTCATCATCCCCCGGGAGCGGGCCGCGGGGGTCACCCCTGCGGTCCTCAAGGCCGGGGCCGGGGCCTTGGAATTTCTCCCCCTCTACCGGGTGACCAATTTGGCGGATTGCTTGCTGCGGTTGAAAGATGCGGGCCTGGCCATCATCGGCACCGACGCCAAGACGGATAAGAGCATCTATGACGCGGACCTGACCGTCCCCCTGGCCCTGGTCATCGGCAGCGAAGACAAGGGCCTGCGGCCCCGGGTGCGCCAGCAGTGCGACCTCGTGCTGGCAATTCCCATGGCCCGGGCGGAGATCGGCTCCCTGAACGCGGCCGCAGCCGCGGCCGTGGCCCTTTTTGAAATCCGGCGGCAACGCTTGCAACTAAAGAAAGGCTAAGCAGGATGCAGGGATGGGGAAGTTCAAAGTTCAAAGTTTAAGGTTTAAGGTTCAAAGCCGTACCTAACACCATTAGTCTGTTTGCCTAATAGCATTTTGTCATTCTGAGCCGCCCTTGGCGGCGACATTTCCCCCCCCCCACTGTAAAAGGGGGCAGGGGGGATTTGAGTCAACCTCCTCAAATTCCCCTAAATCCCCCTTTTTCAAAGGGGGACTTTAAGCCCCGCCGGGTTAGCTTTCCCTTGATTTGAAGCCATACTATTTACGGAACGTCACACCAGACCCTTCGCTTCCCTCAGGGTGACAGTATGCCCAAATAACCCTGAACCTTGAACTCTTAACTATGATTGCATGGCTACTTTGGCGGCCCGCCCCAGATCCGCGACACTGGAGACCACCCTGACGCCCGCGGCCTGGAGCGCGGCCATCTTATCCGCGGCCTTGCCGCTGCCGCCGGAGATGATGGCCCCGGCATGGCCCATGCGTTTGCCCGGGGGCGCGGTCTGCCCGGCAATAAAGGCCAGCACCGGTTTGCTCATCTTTTTTTGAATAAAGGCTGCGGCCTCTTCTTCCGCGGCGCCGCCGATTTCACCGATGAGCACCACCCCCTCGGTCTGGGGATCGGCCTCAAAAAGCTCAAGGGCATCAATAAAATTGGTGCCGATGATGGGGTCGCCGCCGATGCCGATGCAAGTGGACTGGCCCAGACCCACCCGGGTCAACTGGTGCACCGCTTCGTACGTCAGGGTGCCGCTCCGGGACACCAGGCCGATGCTACCTTGCCGGTGGATCTGTCCCGGCATGATGCCCACCTTGGCCTGCCCCGGGGAGATGATGCCGGGGCAATTGGGGCCGATGAGACGGCAATCCGTCCCTTTAAGCACCGCCATGACCTTCACCATGTCCAGGGTGGGGATGCCTTCGGTGATGCAGACGATCACCTTGATCCCGGCCAGGGCCGCCTCCAAAATGGCATCCGCGGCAAACCCCGGGGGCACGAAGATCAGGGAGGTGTTGGCCCCCGTCGCGGCCACGGCCTCGGCCACCGTATTAAAGACCGGAATATCTGCCACTTTCTGGCCGCCTTTGCCCGGGGTCACTCCCGCCACCACCTGAGTGCCGTAAGCCACACATTGCTGGGTATGGAAGGAGCCCTCTTTACCGGTAATCCCCTGCACGACCACACGCGTCTCTTTGTCCACCAGAATGCTCATTTTTTCCTTTCCGCCTTGAAAAATTCTTAGAATCGGTGGCCCAGGCTTGTTAGCCTGGGCGGATTAATGCAAAAAAATGCCCCGGGTGAGGGGCAAGGAGGCACGGCCCCTTGCCTTACTCACCCAAGGTGAAGGAGGACCTGATCTAACTTAGCAGGAGGCGGAAATGGTGGAAATCGGGTAATTTCTGATTTTTTTGTCCAAAATTCTCTTACATCTGAACTTAAAACTCCACCAGCCGGTTCTGCATGGCAAAGCGGGACAGATCGGCGTTGTTTCTTAGGTTGAGTTTTTTCAGCAGCCGGTAGCGGTAGGTATCCACGGTCTTGATACTGATATGATAAGCCTCGGCGATTTCCCGGGTGGTTTTGCCCAGGGCCAGATGCCGGAGCACCTGGATCTCCCGGTTGGATAAGGTGTCCAGGGGCAAACGCTCCTGGGTGCCGCTGGCCAGACGGGAGGCCAGGGACTCGGCCGCGGTGTCGCTGAGATAGCGCCCCCCGGCATGGACCTTGCGGATGGCGTTCACCATCTGCTCCGGGGCCGAGCGTTTGGTGATATAGCCCTTGGCGCCGGCGCTGATCCCCCGGAAGACGTACTGCTCTTCTTCGTGCATGGTGAGGATGAGGATGGGCATCTTCGGATAGTAATGATGAATCTGGCTGACGACTTCCAGGCCGTCCAGCACGGGCATGGAGATGTCGATGACCGCCACGTCCGGCATGGTCTCATGGACCTTTTCCACGGCTTCCCGGCCGTCCGCGGCTTCGGCCACCACCTCGATGTCGCCGGAGTCTTCGATGATGCGGCGCAGTCCGGCCCGGACAATGCTGTGATCATCAGCCAACAGTATTCTGATCATGGGGCTGTTCACCTTCTGGCCTGGAGGGGCAGTTTAAAATAGACCTGGGTGCCTTTTTTGGGTTGAGACTGGATTTCCAGGGTGCCGCCGATGAGGCCGGCCCGCTCCCGCATGCCGGCCAGGCCCAGGCACTCCGATTCCTCAATTTTCCGGGTATCGAACCCCCGGCCGTTATCCACCACCACCAGGGTCAGGATCCCCTTTTCTTCTTTCAAGGTAATCTGCACCTGGGTGGCGAAGGAATGCCGGGCCACGTTGGTTAACGCCTCCTGGGCGATGCGGTAGGCCGCGGTGGCCACGATATCATCCACCCGCTGCACATTAAAGGGTTTGAAACTACAAGCAATCCCGGTGCGCCGGCGAAATTCCGCGGCATACCATTCCAGTGCATCGATGAGCCCCAAATGATCCAGGACCCCCGGCCGCAGCCGGGTGGCCAGACCCCGGACCTCATCAATGGTCTGATCGATGAGTTCCCGCATCTTCAGGGACCGGTCCGCGGCTTTGGCCTCCCTGCCTTTCAGGTATTCCGCCAGCCAGACCGCATCCATGCGCAGGGCCGTCAGCACCTGTCCCAGCTCATCATGGAGTTCCCGGGCAATGGCGGTGCGCTCTTTCTCCTGGCGGGCCATGATGCTGCCGGAAAGACGCCGCAACTGGTCCTGGGCTTTCTTCAGTTCGGTAATGTCGGTGGCGATGCCGCAGAGGCCGTTGGCTACCCCCTGGTCGTCATAAACGGGAAATTTCACCATTAAATAGGTATGAACGCCGTCTTCCTGGGGGATGGGCTCCTCCACCTGGCAGGGCCGGCCCGCGGAGAGGACCTGGAGATCGCTGGCCCGGAATTGATCAGCCACTGCCTTAGGGAAGATGTCATAATCGGATTTGCCCCGGATTTCTTCATTCTTGAGGCGGAACAATTCTTCAAAGCGGGAATTGACCAGGCGGTAACCACCGTCCTTGTCCTTGATATAGACCACGGCGGGCGTGTACCGGAGAATGCCGCTGATCTCTCGGGTCCGGCGCTTGACCTGGCGCTCCAGGTCCCGGGAGTAGAGGCTCAGTTCCTCCTGGGCCTTTTTGAGGGCCATCTCCGCTTTTTTGCGCTCCGACAGGTCCCGGGCCACGCAGACGCTGCCGATGGTGCGCCCGCGATCATCCTTTAATAAGCTGATGGAGATATCCATGGGCACGATATTTCCATCCTTTTTTTTCATGTCGATCTCGTATTCCCGGACCACCCCTTCCAGGCGCAGTTTGGTCAGCATCTTGGCTAATTCCTGGGGGTCCGCGTAGAGTTCAAACGCGGTCTTGCCAGCCAATTCATCGAACAGGTAGCCGTAGATTTCCTCGGCCCGCCGGTTCCAGAGAATGAACCGGCCCTGGCGGTCGACGATGCCGATGGCGTCCACCGAATTATCGATGACGTTTTCCAGATATTCCTTGGTCCTTTTCAGCTCGGCTTCGGCGCGCTTGCGCTCTTCAATCTCCTGCTTCAAAAGGAGATTGGCCGCGGTCAGCTCGGTGGTGCGCTCTTCAATGCGCTGCTCCAGGGCGTCGTAGGCATGCTCCATGGCCTCTTCCCCGCGGCAGCCATTTTTCAACACCTCCAATTCCGGAATGGATTGGCTCACTTTTTCGGACTTATTGGTTGGTCTCTGGTTCTTTTGGGTTGGATTATTAGAAGCCATTTCAAAACCGATTTTTGCAGCCGTTTTGGATCAGCCAGTAAGGTTTAGATTCAGAAAGCATCATCCCCCCTTTTCTAAAGGGGGGCAGGGGGGATTATGGGGCGTCCGCTAACCCCCCTAAATCCCCCTTTTGAAAGGGGGACTTTAAAACCTCCGTTCCCTACATCCATGCTGGTTAGGAACATATTTGGACCCAAGACAGATTTTGAAACAGGTTCTTGTTACTAGTCGCACCGAGGTTCACCATGCCCTGTAGCACCAAGCAGCAGCCAAATGATAACAAACTGTAGGCGAACCTTGTGTTCGCACGCCCAGCTCCCGGGCGAACACAAGGTTCGCCCCTACGGAAAAACAACCCTGATATCAGCGCGTCTTCCTAATGGAGGCCGGGGCAAGAGGCCAAGGATAGCACCGGCGAGACGCCGGTGCCACCCCCTTACCCCATCTCCCCCAAATATATCATTTTTTCATTTTTCCAGGGTCATTTGTATATAGTGGCAGGGACATTCCTTGGCGCAGAGGCCGCAGCCCTTGCAGAAATCCAGATCGAATTCATAGGTGGTCCCGGATTTGCCTTTCTTCACGGCGTTGTCCGGGCAATACATGTAGCAGTTGGCGCAGTTAAAGCAGAGGCCGCAGCTGAAACAGCGCGCCGCCTCCTGGGTGATTTCGGCCCGGTCAAAGGCCGGGTAGATTTCGCTGAAACCCTTGAGCCGGATATGGACCGGCAGGGCTTCCCTTTGGAAGCGCCGGGACTTCTGATAGTAATAGGTGTTGAGGTCCTTGGAATAGATCACCGGCGGCGGCGACAGGCGGCTTTCCACCTGGCCCTCGACGTAGTCCTCGATGGCCTCCGCGGCCCGCATACCCTGGCCGATAGCCGCGGACACCGTCTCCAGCCCCAGCACCGCATCGCCCCCGGCAAAGACCTTGTCGATGCTGGTCATTTGCATCTCGTTGGTGGAAATCCATTTGTTATCGAGCTTCTGTACTTCCAGGCCGTCGTAATCCACGGCCTGGCCCGTGGCCATGATCACCGTGTCCGCGGGAATGACCGATTCCGACCCCGGGATGGGCACCGGCCGGGCCCGGCCGCTGGCATCCGGTTCTTTCAGCTCCATCTGCACGCAGAGCAGGCCCACCACCCGGCCTTCATCCGCGATGATTTTCACCGGGTTGGTGTGGTAGCGGAACATGATCCGCTCTTCCATGGCCTCATCGATCTCCGCGGTAATCGCGGGCATCTCCACCCGGGTGCGGCGGTAGACCACGCAGACGTTGGCCCCCAGCCTTTTGGCCACCCGGGCCGAATCCATGGCCGTGTTGCCGCCGCCCACCACCACCACGTCCTTGCCCACTTCCACGCTCTTGCCGCTGTTCACCATCTTCAGGAAGTCGACGCCGGTATGGACGCCCCGGGCCTCTTCGCCGGGAACGCCGATGGGCACGCCCAGTTGGGCCCCCGGCCCCATGAAGACCGCGTCATAGAACTGGGTCAACTGATCCATGGGGATATTGACCCCCACCTTGGCGTTACACTCCAAATCGATGCCTAAACGCAGAATGGCCTCGATTTCCCGGTTCATGACCTCCTTGGGCAGGCGGTAGGAGGGTATGCCGTAGCGCATCATGCCCCCGGGCTCGCCCTTGGCTTCGAAGATCTTCACCTGGAAGCCCCGCTTGGCCAGATGAAAGGCGCAGGACAGGCCCGCGGGCCCGGAGCCGATGACCGCCACCTTCTCTTTCCTTTTGGGAATGAGCTTTTTGTGCTCCAGGTGCTTTTCCAGGCCGTAATCGCCCACAGCCCGTTCCGCGCTGTTAATCGCCAGGGGGTGATCGAAATCCCGGCGGTTGCAGCCCCCCTCGCAAGGGTGGGGGCAGACCCGGCCGCAGGTGGCGGGCATGGGGTTGGTGCGGGTCAGGACGTGCCAGGCCTCGTCAAAGTCCTGCTTATCCGCCAGGGTGCGCAGGAAGCCGCGGATGTCGTTGTTAATGGGGCAGCTGTGGCTGCAAGGCGGAGTCTGCATGATGCTCAGAGGTTGCATAGTGCGCCAGGAGCCCGTTTTATAAGGCACCACATTGCGCAGATCGACCACTAAACCTAAGGGCAGCTTTTTCATTACAGATTAAACCTCTCAATGTTCTGGTTGGCGATTTCCTGGATTTCCGCCACGGCCTTGACGGGCACGCCTTTCTTGAACAGATGTTTATACCGGCCCTGGAGCCGGAGATATTCCTCCACCGGCTTTTTCTCCTGGATTTTCTGCACATTGGTGACCTTGCCGTTAATGATCTCAAAGACCGGGAACAGGCCGGTGGCCTTGGCCAGGCGGCAGATCGCTACTGTCAGGTCGCCGGTGTGGCCCCAGCCCAAAGGGCAGGGAGCCAGGATGTGCAAGTACTTGGGACCGTTGATGAGCAGCGCGGTCTTCACTTTGCGCTGGAGGTCCCGGAAATCATCCACCGTGGCCGTGGCCACATAAGGGATGCCGTGATCCGCGGCGATGATGGGCAGGTTCTTTTTCCGGGTGGTGTTGCCCATGGGGGTGGTGGTGGTCTTGGCGCCGAAGGGAGTGAAACTGGAGCGCTGCACCCCGGTGTTCATGTAGGCCTCGTTGTCGTAGCAAATTTGCAGGACGTTGTGGCCCCGCTCGAACATGCCGCTGATGCTTTGAAAGCCGATGTCCGCGGTGCTGCCGTCGCCGCCCTGGGCGATGATGTTCACCGGCCCCTTTTTCAGGGCCTTGTACGCGGCGTCCACCCCGGAAGCCACCGCCGAGACGTTTTCGAAGAGGCTGTGCAAAAAGGGAATGCGCCAGTTAGGGTCGGGATAGGGGGAACTGAAGATTTCCAGGCAGCCGGTGGCCACGCAGGCGATGGTGTTTTCCCCCGCGGCGTCGGCCACGAGACGCGCGGCCAGGGCCTGGCCGCAGCCGCCGCAGGCCCGGTGGCCGCTGGCAAACAGGTCCTTTTTTTCCACTCTATTGAGGTCTTCCGAGTTTACGTTAATCATTACAGGTCCCTCTCGGCGATGATGTCTGGGTTCAGGCCCAGGAACTCCAGCTCCACCGGCTCCTTCTCCACCATTTCCACGGCGGAGCGCAGATCATTGATGGAAATATTGCGGCCTCCCAGCCCGGAGACGAAGCAACTGATCTTCCGGTCCTTCTTTTCCGTGCGGGGGAAAGACCAGCGCACGTCGCTGCCCAAGATGCCGCCCCGGCCCAGGGAGATGGACTTTTCAATGACCAGGAGGTTCATCTTGTCTTTCAGGACCCGGTAGACCTCTTTCCGGGGGAAGGGGCGGTAGGAGCAGATCTGCAGCAGCCCCACCTTCTTGCCTTCGGTCTCCAGCTGGTCGATGAGGTCCTTGATGGTCCCGGCCACCGAACCCATGGTGATGATCACCAGGTCCGCGTCCTCGATCTTGTAGGTCTTGAGCAGGCCGCCGCTTTGTCTGCCGAAGGTCCTGGCAAAATCCTCGCTCACCTGTTTGATGACCATTTCCGACTTCTCCAGGGCCCGGTGCAGGATGTAGCGGACCTCCATGTAGAAGCGGGGGTCGGCATATAAGCCGATGCCCCGGGGCCACCTGGGGTCCACGATATTCTGGGGTTTGAAGGGCGGCAGAAACGCATCCACTTCCTTCTGCTCCGGAATATCCACCGGCTCAAACGCATGGGTGAGGATGAAGCCGTCCATGCAGACCATCACCGGCAGGAAAGTCTGCTCCGCGATTCTAAAGGCCTGCATGTGCAGGTCCGCGGCCTCCTGGTTGTCTTCGGCGTGGAGCTGAATCCAGCCCGCATCCCGGACGGTCATGGAATCCTGCTGATCGTTCCAGATGTTCAAGGGCGCGGAAATGGCCCGGTTGGCGCAGGTCAGGACAATGGGGAGCCGCATGCCGGCGATGCAATAAATGACTTCATTCATCAGCAGCAGCCCCTGGGAAGTCGTGGTCGTATAGGCCCGGGCCCCCGCGGCGCTGGCCCCCAGGACCACGGAAGCCGCGGAGAATTCGCTCTCCACGTTGATAAATTCGGCGTCCAGCTTGCCTTCCCCCACCAGTCGCGCCAGGTCTTCGACGATGTGGGTCTGGGGGGTGATGGGATAGGCCGAAATGACGTTGGGCCGGCACATGGCCACTACTTGGGAAACACCGTGTGATCCTTCCAGATATTTCAGCATGGCTAACCCTTGCGTTTCTGAATGATTTCATGGGCCCTTTCCAGGGCGGCCACGTTGTTTTCGCCGACTTTCCCCGGAAACCGCTCCATGATGGCTTCCTGGACCGCATCCAGGCTGACCAGGCCGGTGATGGAGCAGAACGCGCCGATCATGATGGCGTTGGGGATGGGCCGGCCCACGATCTCCAGGGCGATTTCCGTGGCCGGAATGGTTTCCACCCTGGCCGTGGTCTTAATTCGCAATTCTTCCGGCTTCTTCTCTGCATTGATCAGCACCAGGCCCCCTTCTTTCAGGCCGTCCAACACCGGCACGGTGTCGATCAGATACTGGTCCTGGACTATCAAATAATCGGGCTCCCGCACTTCTTCCCGGGTGCGGATCTTCTTGTCGTCGATCCGGACAAAGGCCTGCACCGGAGCCCCCACCCGTTCGGCCCCGAATGAAGGGAAGGCCTGGGCGAATTTGCCGTCCCGGAAAGCGGCGTTGGCCAAGAGTTCGGCCGCGGCCACGTTTCCCTGCCCCCCCCGTCCGTGGATTCTGATCTCAATCATCCGTCCCTCTCCCGTGTTTTCCAGGGGCAGCTTTTGGCGCTCCCGGAGGTGTTAGCACAGCCCTTGCGGCCTGTGCGGGTTAACAGGCGCGGGCGAGAACGCCCGCGCTACCGCCGTGTCATTTACGGATGGGCCCACGGCCCATGAATAACGGGCAAAAACTGGAAAATCATTATTATTAACCGGCGAAATTCCGGAGAAATACCGTGATTAGCAGATTAGCAGGCGGGCTAAGTCCTGAAAATCAGATAAATTCTGATTTTATTGTCCAAATTTTTCTTACAAGGGCACATTTGCGGCACGCAGGACGGGGATTCGGGACGGTTAAAGAAAAAGGGCGAAAAGCTTGTCCTTTCGCCCTCTTGTTTATTTCCTGCCGTTAGTTGCTGCAGGCTTATTCTTTTTTCGCGGCTACGGGCAGCTCCTCCGCGGAGGCCAGCGCCGCTTTGATGAATTCCCGGTTCAGGCGGGCAATATTGCTGATGGAGATGCCCTTGGGGCACTCCGCTTCGCACTCTTGGTGATTGGTGCAATTGCCGAAGCCCTGGGCGTCCATCTGCGCCACCATGGACAGGGCCCGTTTGGCGGCCTCCGGCCGGCCGTGGGGCAGCAGCGCGAACTGGGAGATCTTGGCGCTGACAAAGAGCATGGCCGAGGCATTGGGGCAGGCGGCGATGCAGGCGCCGCAGCCGATGCAGGCCGCGGCGTCCATGGCCAGATCGGCCTTGTCCTTGGGCACGGGCAGCGAGTTGGCCTCAGGGGCCTGACCGGTATTCACGGAAATGAAGCCGCCCGCGGCGATGATCTGGTCCAAGGCGCTCCGGTTCACCACCAGATCTTTGACCACCGGGATGGCCTTTGCCCGGAAGGGCTCGATGACCACGGTGTCGCCGTCCCGGAAATGGCGCATGTGCAACTGGCACAGGGTGGTTTCCTTCTCCGGCCCGTGGGGCCGGCCGTTGACCACCGAGCCGCACATGCCGCAAATGCCTTCCCGGCAGTCGTGGTCGAAGGCGATGGGCTCTTTCCCTTCTAAGATGAGCCTCTCGTTGACAATATCCAGCATCTCCAGGAAGGAAGCATCCGTGGAAATATTTTCAGCCTTATAGGTTTCCAGGCGGCCCGGGGCCTTGGAACCCTGCTGCCGCCAGACTTTCAGAGTGAGATTAATCGACTTGCTGCTCACTTGTAACTCCTCGTGGCTAATTTGACGAATTCGAAATTCAGGGGCTCCTTGTTAAAGATCGGCTCCTTGCCTTCGCCGGCGTATTCCCAGACGGCTACGTGACTCATGTTGACGTCGTCGCGCAGGGCCTCGTGTTCTTCGGTCTGAAAGGCCTCGTTGAAATGGGCGCCGCAGGATTCCCGGCGGGCCAGGGCGTCCAGGATCAGGATATCGGCGAATTCCAGGAAATCCGCCACCCGGCCGGCGTATTCCAGGCTCTGGTTGAGATCGGCCGCTGAGCCCGGCACCGTGAGGTTCTCCCAGAATTCCGCCCTGACGTCGGCCACGAGCTTCCGGGCCTTGGCCAGACCCTCGTCGGTCCGGCCCATGCCGCAATATTCCCACAGGATATGGCCCAACTCCCGGTGGAAATCCGTGGCCGTGCGCTTGCCCTTGATGCCCAGCAGCCGCTTGACCTTGGCGACCACCTCGGCCTCCGATTCCTGAAAAGCGTCGTGGCTTTCACTCACTTCGGCGAACTTGGTCCCGGCCAGATAGCCGTTGATGGTGTTGGGAATGACGAAATAGCCGTCGCCCAGGCCCTGCATCAAGGCGCTGGCCCCCAGGCGGTTGGCGCCGTGGTCCGAGAAGTTGGCCTCGCCCAGCACGAACAGGCCGGGGATGGTGCTCATCAGGTTGTAGTCCACCCACAGACCGCCCATGGCGTAATGGGAGGCCGGGTAAATCATCATCGGCGTTTTATAGGGGTCTTCGGCCACGATTCTTTCATACATCTGGAAGAGATTGCCGTACCTGGCCTCGATCTCCGGCTGGCCCAGGCGCTGGATGGCATCCCGGAAATCGAGATAGACCGCCCGGCCAGTGGGGCCGACGCCCTTGCCGTCGTCACACATGCGTTTGGCGGCCCGGGAGGAAATGTCCCGGGGCGCCAGGTTGCCGAAGCTGGGGTAAATCCGCTCCAGGTAGTAATCCCGCTCGCCTTCGGGGATGTCTTCCGGCCGCCGCGTGTCGCCGGCCTTCTTGGGCACCCAAACCCGGCCGTCGTTACGCAGGCTCTCGCTCATCAGGGTGAGCTTGGACTGATATTCGCCGTGCACCGGGATGCAGGTGGGATGAATCTGGGTGTAGCAAGGGTTGGCGAAGCCTGCGCCCTTCTTATAACACCGGTAGGCGGCGGTGACGTTGCAGCCCGTGCCGTTGGTGGAGAGAAAAAAGACATTGGCATAACCGCCGGTGGCCAGGACCACGGCGTGGGCCGTGTGCCGCTCGATTTCCCCGGTGATCAAATTGCGCACCACGATGCCCCGGGCCTGGCCGTCCACCAGCACCAGGTCCAGCATCTCCCGGCGGGGAAACATCGTCACCTGGCCTTTAGCCACCTGGCGCATCAACGAGCTATAGGCCCCCAGGAGGAGCTGCTGGCCGGTCTGGCCCCGGGCGTAAAAAGTCCGGGAGACCTGAGCGCCGCCGAAGGAACGGTTGGCGAGCAAGCCGCCATATTCCCGGGCAAAGGGGATGCCCTGGGCCACGCAGTGGTCGATGATCAGGTTCGACACCTGGGCCAACCGGTAGACGTTGGCCTCACGGGCCCGGAAGTCGCCGCCCTTGATGGTGTCGTAGAACAGGCGCCAGATACTGTCGCTGTCATTGGGATAATTCTTGGCGGCATTGATGCCGCCCTGGGCCGCGATGCTGTGGGCCCGCCGGGGGCTGTCCTGAATACAAAAAGTTTTGACGTTGTAGCCCAGCTCCGCCAGCGACGCCGAAGCCGAACCGCCGGCCAGGCCGGTGCCCACCACGATGATCTCAAATTTTCTCTTGTTGGACGGGTTGACCAGCTTTAAATCGAAACGATGTCTGTCCCACTTCGTTTCCAGGGGTCCGCCCGGAATCTTGGCATCAAGTTGCATGGTCATCTCCCTATCTCATCAACAGAATGACGATGGGCAGCGAGCCGAAGCCAATCGCCACGATCACGGCAAAGATAATGCTAAACCTTTGGATACAGGGCATGTACTTGGGATGATTGGCCCCCACCGTCTGGAATGCGCTCCAGAGGCCATGCCGGACATGAAAACCCAGGATTAGCATGGAGACCAGGAAAATGACCAGATAGACCGGCTGGGAAAAGACGTCGAGGGCAATCTGAAAGATGTTCCGGGTCGTCTGGTCCACGATATGGTGGGAAAAGGTGGCCAGGTGCACGCCGATGAACCCCAGGATCAGCAGGCCGGTATAGGGCATGATCTGCGAGCTGAAGGTGCGGCCGCCGCCGCTTTTGTCCACGGTATACTTAACCGGCCGGGCCGCGCGGTTCTCAAAGAAGAGGATCACCGCGGTGGTGACATGGATGATCAAGGCCAAAGCCATCATCACTTCGGCCACGACCAGTAGGTTCCCCAGGGCGTGCAAGTGCTCGGCATAGGACACGAACGACGCTCTGCCGCCATAAACGCTCAAGTTGCCCAAAAGGTGGGTGGCCAGAAACAGCAAAAAGAGCAGTCCCGTGACGGCCATTAACTGCTTTTTGCCGATGGAGGTGCCGAAAAACCGGAGCACCCGAGTCATTTGTTTCTCCCTTCTTCTCCCGGCCTGTTCCCCGAAAAAAAGCGAACCGGTGGGAGCTTGGCTGCCAAATACCACCTGTTCCCCCTTGCCTGGGAGTTAGATGACCAGCGAAGGGTTTTCGTGGGAATCCCCGGCAAGTATGAAATACAGGACTGGCATGATTAAATGGTTAATGATGAATGATTTATTATAACCCTTCCTGCCTGGAAAAATTAAAGATGGCAAATGC
>JAKAGH010000257.1 GCA_021817645.1 Deltaproteobacteria bacterium | reverse complement strand
CACCGGTCTGGGTCTGGCCATGGTCTATGGCATCGTCAAGCAAAGCGGCGGCCATATCTGGGTTTACAGTGAGCCGGGCCGGGGGACCACCTTCAAAATCTATTTCCCCCGGGTGGCGGAAGGCCTGACCGCGGCTGCGCCCCGGCCCCGCCGGGAACTGCTCAAAGCCCCCGGCGGCTGGGAGACCATCCTGTTGGTGGAAGATGATGCCGCACTGCGGAAGCTGATGTCCAAGGCGCTCCAAAGATATGGCTACCAGGTCTGGGAAGCGGCCAATGGCGGGGAAGCCCTGACCATCTGCGAAAAACAAAATGGGCCCATCCACCTGCTGCTCACGGACGTGGTGATGCCGCAAATGGGCGGCGGGGAACTGGCCAACCGCGCGGCCTCATTGCGTCCGGAAATGAAAGTACTCTTTATGTCGGGCTATACCACTAACGCCATTGTCCACCACGGGGTCCTGGATGAAGGCATAAACTTTGTCCAAAAGCCCGTGAAAGTCCTCAGTCTCCTGCAGAAGGTGAGGGAGGTCCTGGAAGGCGCTCCTCTTTCTTAAGCCACGGCGGGACCTGCAACCCCTTTCGTTTCCTTCCTCTTATCTCCCCGGCTCAGATTGACTCTAGTTGGGCCAATGCCTAATTTGCCTTATAACAGGACGGAGGGCGGGTGTCCTCGCCCCGCCACGCACAGGCTGGAGAGTCTGTGTCATCAATCCCCAGACCTTTTTTCGCCAAAATTATGTTGAAGCATTTCCGCGCCGCAGCCGTGACCCCGGGGCTTCTTTTGTGGCTTCTCTGCCTCCTGGGCGGCTGCGCCAGCCTCCCCTACAACTATCCCCGTCCGGTTTCGAGTGGCCTGCTCCTGCCGGAAAAGACCCGGCTGGGCCAAAAAATCCACCCCCAAGTAGTCGAACATCAGGGGAATTCCGGATTTCACCTGCTGGTCACCGGCCACGAAGCCTTCATGGCGCGGCTGCTGTTGATCGCCAATGCCCAGCATACCCTGGATCTGCAATATTACATCTTTGAGGACGACGTCACCGGCAAATACCTGATGGACCGCCTGATTGCCGCGGCCGAGCGGGGGGTGCGGGTACGCCTCCTGCTGGACGACTGGAAAGAGAGCGGCAAAATGGATTGGGGGCTGGCTTTAGCCGAAACCAACCCCAATATCCAGGTGCGGGTCTTCAATCCTTTGGGCGGCCTGCGGCTTTTTCTCCTCACCCGATCCCTGCAGGTGCTCTTGGGACCTCAGAGGCTCATGGGCCGGATGCATAATAAGTCCTTTATCGCCGACAACAGCGTGGCCATCGTCGGCGGCCGCAACATTGGCGACGCCTACTTCGGGGCCCGCGCCAATATCAATTTCGGAGATATGGATATTATGGCCGTCGGCCCGGTCACCCGGAAGATCTCCACAGTTTTTGACGATTACTGGAACAGTGCTTTGGCGTTTCCGATCCAGGCCCTGGAGAAGCGGCAGCCCACGGCGGAGGATCTGGAGAAGATGCGGAGTTTCCTGGCGGCCAACCGGGAATCCGTGAAAAATTCGGCATATGCCCGGCAATTGCAGGAGTCAAAGTTCGCGCAGCAGGTGGAGGCAGGCCGCGTTCCCTATATCTGGGGGGAAGCGGAGGTCCTCTATGACAATCCCTTGAAAGTTATCAATCCTGAGGAAAGGCGTCCCCCGGCCCTGGTGGGACACAGGCTCAGGACTTTAATCGAAGAGGCCCGGAGCGAAGTGCTGGTGATCACGCCTTATTTTGTCCCGAGAAAAGCAGGATTGGCGTGGTTTAAGAAACTCCGGGACCGGGGAGTGACGGTGAAGGTGCTCACCAATTCCCTGGCCTCCACGGATTCGGCGGTGGCGGAGGGAGGCTATGCCCGTTACCGCAAGCCCCTGTTGGAAATGGGGGTAGAGCTTTATGAACTGAAGCCCAATCCCGACCAGTGGCGTTTTTGGGACCGGATCAGCCTGGGCGGCTCCTCTTCCTCCTCCCGGGGCGCGCTGCACGCCAAGACCGTGATCATCGATGGGCAGGTGGTCTTTGTGGGCTCCTTCAATCTCGACCCCCGGTCGGCCCGGCTCGATACCCAGAACGGCGTCGCGGTTTGGAGCAAAGAACTGGCAGCCCAGACGAGCCGCCTGTTTTCCCGGGGAATATCTCCCAGCAACGCTTATCGGGTCATACTCGGGGGCAGCGCTCCGGAGAGGGGAGAATGGCACGGCCTGGTTTGGGTCACCACAGAAAACGGGAAAGAGGTGCGCTATCACCAGGACCCCATGACCAGTATTTGGCGGCGCCTGGAGATGCGGGTCCTTTCCTGGATTGCCCCGGAATCGCTGTTGTGATGAAAGTTCCAAGCTCAAAGTTCAAGGTTAGGGACGTCTGGATTTTCCAGTCATCCGGTTAATTCCGCCCTTTAGAGGATAATCGTTTTGCGGCCGCCTGGTGGACGTCAGTGATGATAGTGGCCGAGAGTTTTTGCAGGGCCCGGCTCATGGCTGCCGCCAGGCCCCGGGGGGTCCGGTCAAGAATGGGCTCTTCGGCGCGGTAGTTCTTCTGGAATAAGACCCTCTTGGTGATCTCCTCCTGGGTCGTATCGAGCAGGGTAATATTCACCGCCAGAACCGCGGTCCAGGCATCCCCGGCATTCACCTCCTGGAACTCTTCCACCGCCCCCTCCAATTGAAAGCGGGTTTTGACCGTACGGTCATAGGCAAAAATCGCCTGGAACAGGCGGGAATTCCTCAGATCCCGGAGAAGGAAGTCGGTGACCATTTGTCCGGGATTGACCCGCCAGCGGTGGTAGTGATAAGTCTCGCTCTGGTAGGAAGTGGGGCGATAGACCATGTTCGTGCTGTTAAAGGCCTGCGCTACGGAAAAAAGCTCCACCTTCAGACCTTCGGGCACCGGGGCCAGGCGGGGCAAATCCGGGGAGGAGTATTCCAGCAGATGCTTGTGCACCATTACCGGAGGTTTGCCGCAGCCGGAGAAAACCAGGGCCAAAGACAGAAAGCCGCCGCCAATGGCCAGAAGCAAGAGAGCAAACCGGTAAAACGCCTGCTGGGAGGAAGGAAAATGCTCTTTCATCGCCTGGTCCCCTTGTGGTTATTCATTGGCGCGGCCGGGAGAGGGCTTGCCGAACAGGAGGTCGGAGGGACGCTCATTGATCCGATTCACTAAAGTATCCAAGGTTTCTGTGGCGTGGCGCAGGTTGTCATTAGTGGCCTTAATCTCCGCCGCCAGGGTGGCGGTGCGGCCCATGGCGTCATCAGCCCGGATCACGAGGCCTTGGGCCTTGACTAAGGTAGAGTGCGTTTCCTTTAAGGCATCGCGAACCTCTACCAAGATCTCTTCCACCCGGCCCGAGGCCAGGATTTTTTCCACCCTGCCGGTCCCGCCCCTGAGATTGGCCATGGTTCCCTCGACCTTTTCCAGGATGGACTCCATGCGGGGTCCCCGAAAAAAGACTTCCACCTGTTTAACGGTGGACCTGACTTGGTCAAAGATGCCCTTGGTGTCAGCATCTTCAAGTTTTTCCACCAGGATATTGAGGCCGGACATGGCTTTCTGGATATCGGCAAATCTGGAGGGGATGACCGGATATTTCGGGGTGAAGGTCAGCTTGAAGGTACGGAGCTTTTCCTCAGGTTTGTGACGATCCAGGTCCAGGAAGACCTGGCCGGTAATGGGGTTGACTTTAAGCTGGGCCACGACTTCTTTGGCCACTTCCTTCTTGAGTTTGAGCTTCAGGGGCACCTCGATGAGTTTCTGATCCGGAGACAGCCTGATGCCCATGATGACACCCACGTCCACCCCCCGGTAACGCACCCGGGAATCCTCCTGGAGGCCCTGGACCGACTCATCGAAGTAGGTGACATAATGGTCCCCCCCTTCAAAATACTTACCGGGGATTATACGAAAAGCGCCATAGGCAGTCAGAGCCACAACCAAAGCTCCGACTACCCCCCAGAAAAGCTTGGACCGGTAAAAAGTCATGGACGATTCCCTCCTTCCATGATTTTGGGACACGTTCAAGCCAACACGGCTCTCCAAAAGACTTAATTTGCTATCCTTGAGAGTGCTGGTACCGCCAAAGGAGCCGGGAGTAAACTGTTTGTTCGTTATGGGTTAAGATTAGCTGAATATATTCTTAAGATACTACTATTTATTATGAGTGAAGAAATGTTTTTTCCATTAATCTATCATCCAAAAATGACTATATTGGTAGCATTGAAAAATAAAAAAAGAAAATACATTTTTTAACTTTGACTAATCCTATATCTCCCAAAACTCCCACCGCTCGGGCCTTGGCCCTGGACCTCCTGGCTGCAGCCCAGAGGCGGGGGGAGTCCGTGGAAGACCTGCTGAGCGCGGTGCTGCGGCGCTACCCCTTTCTCCCCCGCCGGGAGCGGGCCTTGCTGCTGGAGCTGGTCCAGGGCGTGAAGCGTTGGGAAATCCGCCTGGACTATTTCCTGGCCCGCCTGGCTATCCAGCCGCTCAAAAAGATGCATCCCCTGGTCCTTATCAGCCTGCGCCTGGGAGCCTATCAGCTTCTCTGGCTGGACCGGGTGCCGGCCCGGGCGGTGTTGCACGAGGCGGGGAAAATGGCCCAAACCCGGGGCTTAGCCAAGGCCCAGGTGGGCTTTATCAACGCCGTGCTGCGGCGGGTAGCCGCGGGGGACCTCCCGGAAGAGCCGGATGCAGCC
>JAKAGH010000256.1 GCA_021817645.1 Deltaproteobacteria bacterium | reverse complement strand
TCGGGTCCATGGCTTCTCTTCAGGCCAGGGTGCCCGAAGGGGACGCGGGCAGCCGCTTTTTGGAGACTCTTATTTTTTTAGCCGTTGCAAAGGGGGGCTTGACCAGGGCCTCCTTCAGCACCTCATCCATATTAGTCACCGGCACGAATTTGAGGCGGCGCTTGACATTCTTGGGGATCTCCAGCAGGTCTTTCTGGTTGGCTTCGGGAATGATCACTGTTTTGATGCGGGCCCGGAGCGCGGCGATGGCCTTTTCCTTCAAACCGCCGATGGGGAGCACCTTGCCCCGCAAGGTGATCTCCCCGGTCATGGCCACGTCCCGGCGTACCGGAATCTTTGTGAGAGCGGAGATCAGGGCGGTGCCCATGGTGACCCCGGCGGAGGGGCCGTCCTTGGGGGTTGCGCCCGCGGGTACGTGGATATGGATATCCAGTTTCTCATAGAAATCCGGGGCCAGCTGCAGCAGATCGGCCCGAGACCGGGTGTAGCTCAATGCGGCCTGGGCGGATTCCTTCATCACGTCCCCCAACTGGCCGGTCAGGGTGAGATGGCCCTTGCCTCGCATCAGGGAGGCCTCCACCGCCAGAATTTCACCCCCTACCTGGGTCCAGGCCAGGCCGGTGGCCACGCCCACTTCGTTTTCCACCTCCCCGTCCGGCAGATACCGGGGCGGGCCCAGGTAGCGGTGCAGGTTGCCCCGGGTGATGGCAAAGGGGCCGGGTTCCCCTTCGGCGATGCGCCGGGCCACTTTGCGGCATAGGGCGCCGATTTCCCTTTCCAGGTTGCGAAGGCCCGCTTCCAGGGTGAAATAGCGGATGACCTGACGCAGGACCTCGTTGGACAGGTGAATATCCGCGGCATGCAGGCCGTTTTCCAGGAGTTGCCGGGGCAGGAGGTAACGGCGCACGATCTCCAGCTTCTCTTCTTCGGTGTAGCCAGACAGGCGCAAAATCTCCATGCGGTCCCGGAGGGCCGAAGGAATCGGGTCCACCAGGTTGGCGGTGGTAATGAACATCACTTTGGAGAGATCAAAGGGGACGTTCAGGTAGTGATCGCTGAAGGAGTGGTTCTGCTCCGGGTCCAGGACTTCCAGGAGCGCAGCCGCGGGGTCGCCCCGGAAATCCATGCCGATCTTGTCCACTTCATCCATCATGAAGACCGGGTTATTGGAGCCTGCGGTCTTCAACCCCTGGATGATGCGGCCCGGCAGGGCGCCGATATAGGTGCGGCGGTGCCCCCGGATTTCGGCCTCATCCCGGATGCCCCCCAGGGAGATGCGGGTAAATTTGCGGCCCATGGCCCGGGCAATGGATTGGCCCAGGGAGGTCTTGCCCACCCCCGGAGGGCCCACGAAGCACAGGATGGGGCCTTTCATCTTCTTATTGAGCTTGCGGACGCTCAAGTATTCCAGGATGCGGTCCTTGACCTTCTCGAGGTCATAGTGGTCCGCGTCCAGGATTTGTTTGGCTTCCACCACGTCCAGCTTGTCCCGGCTGCTCTTGCTCCAGGGCACCTCCACCAGCCAATCCAGGTAGGTGCGGACAATGGAGGCCTCGGCCGCATCCGGGTGCATCTGCTCCAGGCGGGAGAGCTGTTTCAGGGCCTCTTCTTCCGCGGACTTGGGCATGCGGGCCCGGGAGATTTTCAGGCGGTATTCTTCCAGCTCCTGGCTCTGCTCGTCGATATCTCCCAGTTCCTTCTTGATGGCGCGGAGCTGTTCCCGGAGGTAATACTCCCGTTGGGTCCGGTCCATCTCCTCCCGGGCCTGGTTTTGAATTTTGGCCTGGATGGCGGAGACTTCCAACTCTTTACGGAGAAAGTCGTTGACCTTAATGAGGCTGCGGATGGGGTCCATCTCCTCCAAGACCGCCTGGGCCTCCTCAATCTTCAGGCGCAAATTGGCGGCCACCAGGTCGGCCAGGTGCCCGGGGTCTTCGATGGAATCCAGGATCGCCAGCAGGTCCGGAGACATGATGCCCTTCAAGGTCAAAATCTTTTCGGACATTTCCCGGGCATTGCGCATCAGGGCCTCGGCCTCGGGGGAGATTTCGCCCGCCGGCGTTTCCTCCACCACTTCCAGGGCCACCTGGAAATAGGGCCGCTCCCGCAAAAATTCCTTAATCTTTGCCTTGGCTTTGCCCTGCACCAGGATTTTCAGCCGGCCATCAGGCAACTTTAACATGCGCAGGATGAGGCTCACGGTGCCCATGCCATAAATGTCTTCCGGGTCCGGGTCCTCAATGGTCTGGTCCTTCTGGGTGGCCAGAAAGAGCAAACGGTCTTGGGCCAAGGCGGCTTCGATGGCCAGCACCGAAGCCTCCCGCCCCACAAACAGGGGCAACACCATGTTGGGGAAGACCACCACGTCCCGCACCGCCAAAAGGGGCAGGAGAGGGGGAATGTCGATTTCTTGCAGTTGTTCCTCTTCGTCTTTAGTCCGGGCCATTGTTTCTCCTAAACGATAGTGGCGAACGGGGTTGGCAGGAGCAGGGCGCCCCTGGGGGACAGGCAAGCCTGATTACGGCAATCAAGGAATAGAATCAATATGGTTTCCCATAGCAGAGTTTCTGTAGTTGGTCAATTGTTCCGGCCGTGAAAAAAAAAGACAAGGCCGGTATTTTTTAATAAATATAATATCCTTTGCTCTGGAAGGCAACTGCCGGGGGGGGATTAATCGACCCGGACCAATGCAGTGGAGGAGGTGCACCGCTGCCGTCCGAGCATAAAACTTGTTTTTTGCTCCAGGGTTATTATCTTTAAGCTGCAAGTCGCTATTCTTCACCGGAAATTCTGCGCGAGGGCGCTCCAGGACTTTGTTTCCGGAGCAGGGAGAGAGCATCCGGGGCTTGAACATTAGCCCGGAGGATCAAAAAAAAAGCAATAAAAACGAAGTGTTCTCTTTCTGCCAGTCTGGCAGCATACCTGCAAAAATACTTGGCCTTTCCGGTGTTCATGGTATATGATGCAGGTTTAAAAGAGGACCACGGAGGGAGAGACTTGGGGGGGAACTCCATTCCGGCGCGCCAGAAGACGGCGCTCCTGACTGCCGCAGGTTCGCACAGCCGGCTCCAGAAGGCAGTGGCGCGGGCCGCCGCGGCGATGATGAAGCTCCAGCACCCGGAAGGGTACTGGTGGGCCGAGCTGGAATCCAACGTCACCATTACCGCAGAATACCTCATGCTCCACCGCTTCCTGGGTCTGGACGAGTCCAAGGTGCCCAGGATGGCCGCGGATATCCTGGCCCGGCAATTGGACAACGGCGGTTGGCCCATCTGGTATGGGGACGGCGGGGAACTCAGCGCCACCGTGGAAGCCTACATGGCCCTGAAGATCGCGGGCCTGCCTCCCCAGGACGAGAGAATGGTGCGCGCCCGCCAGTTTATCCTGGCCCAGGGGGGGCCGCTCAAGACCCGGGTCTTCACCCGCATTTTTCTGGCCCTCTTCGGCCAGGTCAGTTGGGACGGCATCCCGCTGCTGCCCGTGGAATTCATGCTCCTGCCGCCCTGGTCTGGGTTCAGCATTTACGAATTTTCCAGTTGGACCCGCTCCACGGTCGTCCCCCTGATGATCATCATGGCTCACCGGCCGGTCTGCCCTTTGCCTCCGGAACAAGGGGTGGGCGAGCTCTTCGCCGCGTCTGGCGAACATTTCCGCAAACACCGGGTGAGTTGGAAATCCTGGGGCTCCCGCCTGGAAAATCTCTTCGTCCTGGTGGACCGGCTGCTGAAGCTCTACAACCGCCTGCCCGTGCCCTGGCTGCGCAACCTGGCCATGAAGCGGGCGGAGAAGTGGATTCTGGAACACCAGGAGGAAAGCGGTGATTGGGCCGGCATCCAACCGGCCATGCTCAATTCCATCCTGGCCCTGCATTGCCTGGGCTACCAGGTGGAACACGAGGCCATGCAGCGGGGACTTGCAGCCCTGGAGTTCTTTACCCTGGAAGATGGGGACCGGCTCTGGCTGCAATCCTGCATCTCCCCGGTCTGGGACACGGCCCTGGCGGTGCGGGCCCTGGCCGCAGCCGACGTGCCTCCGGAGCATCCCGTCATGGCCCAGGCCACTTCCTGGCTGCTGTCCCAACAGATTTTCAAACCCGGGGACTGGAGCATCAAGTGCCCCGATTTGCTCCCCGGGGGTTGGGCCTTTGAATTCGTCAACAACTGGTATCCGGACGTGGATGACAGCTCCATGGTGCTGGTGGCCTTGAAGGAAGGGTTGGAAAAACCGGAGGCCAACCAGGCCCAAATCCAACGGGGCATTGACTGGTGCCTGGGCATGCAGTCAAAAAACGGCGGTTTTGGTTCCTTTGACAAGGACAACACCAAGGAATGGCTCAACGCCATCCCCTTCGGCGATTTGAAGGCCCTGGTGGACCCGCCCACCGAAGACATCACCGGCCGCATCCTGGAGATGATGGGCGCGTTCGGCTATGGCCCGGATCATCCCGTGGCAATGCGGGCTTTAGCTTTTCTGCGCCAGACGCAGCAAGCCGACGGCGCCTGGTGGGGCCGCTGGGGCGTCAACTGCATCTACGGCACCTGGTCGGTGCTGGCGGGCCTGAAGGCCATCGGCGAAGACTTGCGCCAGCCCTATGTGCGCCGGGCGGTATCCTGGCTCAAAGAACATCAGAATCCCGACGGCGGCTGGGGGGAATGCTGCGTCTGCTACCGGGATAAAGAAATGGAAGGCTGCGGCCCCAGCACCGCGTCCCAGACCGGT
>JAKAGH010000255.1 GCA_021817645.1 Deltaproteobacteria bacterium | reverse complement strand
GGGTTGTGTCCTTCTGGGTCACGCCCGAACAGAATGTCTTAGATGAACGGGATAATCCCAAACCGTCTGGTGGCGGACTCCATCAGGGCTTTCCCCCGAGCCTACCGGGGGGACACTTGACCTGGGGGAGCCGGTTCTTTCCGGCTCGCCCCGGGCAGGCAGTTTGCCAATCCATCCTTAAGGAAGATAAGACTTGCTCCCGGATAAGTACCTTGACCTCAAAGAAGCTCTCCTCAGTGCTGGGTACGAAGAGGAGATCACCTGGGCCGAGACGGTGAAACCGCCTGAAAGTCCCATGGCGTTCTTCCTTGAATATGGTTGGGTAATTATCAATTCAGGCATGAAAAACCAGGTTGCCCGGATCATCTGGCTAAGGGTTCATGGAGCATTGCTTAAGGGGCAGCATGTTTCCGCAGTTTTCAAACACCCCGGAAAGTCCAATGCGATTCAAACAGCCTGGGAAAATCAGGAAAAGCTCTTCCAGGAATATTTGGCGCAGCCGGCCGAGGGTAAGCTGGCCTGGTTGGAAAAACTTCCCTGGATCGGCCCTGTAACGAAGTTCCACTTGGGGAAAAACCTGGGTATGGACTTTTGCAAGCCAGACCGGCATCTCGTGCGTATCGCCAGCCAGTATGGGCAGACTCCGGAAGAATTGTGTTCTGCCCTGGCCCGGGTTACAGGGGACCGGATCGGCACCGTAGACTTGGTGATCTGGCGGGCGGCGAACTTGAGGATGATATAAAGCGCCATCCCACGGAGAGGAAATATATGCAAATAAACCCCAAGACATGGGGACAAATTGGCCGCTTAGGATTAATAGTCACCGTCTGGTCTGGCTGTTTCGTTGTCCTTTCCATTCTAACGGATTTTCTGATGGAGGAATATTTCAGAGGTGATGTGGATGTCCTTCTTATTTGGCTATCTGATTTTAATCACCGCCTTCTCTCATTTGCCGCGATCTGTGGGCTGATTGTCGGAGTCATGGTGGCAGTTGTCAAATTGCAGGAACGCCTTTTATCTCCGGTAAAGCAGGTAAAGAATTCATTAGAACAATCCAGAGAACTCGTAAAGTGATTGACAAAAAGACTTTATTAACGGCAGTCCTCGCCCTTTTATGGGTAGCCCCGGTGTATTCCCAAAATGATGAAGTAGCAAATATTGTCAATCAAGCTCCTGCCAAGATAGAGGAATTTGCGGGATTAGCTCAAAAGATAGCCGATCAGGCTCCAGCCAAGATAGAACAGTTTGAAGAGGTAGCCCGGGCCCTGGCCGAGAAATCCCGGGAGAAAGTCCAAAAGGAAGGCATGGATGCCATCCGGCCGCTTTTCCCAGATGTCCAGCTTCCGGAGAAGAGTGCGCCAGCCCCGAAGACGGCTTCCGTCGTAGCTGCCGGGAAGGACTCTCGTCTCCTGCTTTTCATAACCCTGGGGCCAGACTCGGATAACCTCCTGGATCAAAACCGGAGATTGTTGCGGGAGGTGCCGCCAGGTACGGAAGTAGTTTTGCGCGGCCTGCCCCATGGCAAGCGGGGCTTGGGCGACCTGTTTCGCTATGTCCACAAGCTGACTGTTGACCGCCAACGGCAAGGTGAAAAAATGCCGCAAGTGCTTCTGGATCCTCGTCTATACCAGCAGTACCAGGTAGATGTTTCCCCCACCCTGGTTTACGAGCGGAAGGGAAAGGCGGTGGCCTGGGTGAGGGGTTTGGTCAACAGCCAGTGGTTGAAAGACCAGGTGGAGAAGGACAAGCGCACCGGGGACCTCGGAAAATACGGCCCTACCGAAGTTATTGCGGAGAGGGATTTTCTGGAGGAAATACAGGAACGCCTGGCTTCCATAGATTGGGATGCCAGAAAAGAGAAGGCCTGGGAAAACTATTGGACGCACTATTCGTTTTTGACCCTGCCCCCGGCGAGCAAGGACCGGGTGTATCAGGTTGAGGCTGTCTACGAAGTCCCCCAGGATTACGGGCTGCCCAACGGTAAGATCTTGGCCCGCAAGGGAGATAAGATCAATCTTTTTGACAAGGTGAAGCCCCATTTTGTCCTGCTGGTGTTCGACGGCTCTGACCCCCGGCAGTTGGCCTGGGCCAAAGAGATGTCCCAGGAATACCAAGGGCGATACCGGGTCCAGTATCTCACCACTGGGTTGCCGGAACGCACCTGGCAGTCCTACTCCAAACTGGAAGACAAGCTGGAAGCCCCCCTGTACCTACTGAACGATGCCGTCCGGGACCGCTTTCGCCTGGAGCATGCGCCCGCCATTGTGCGCCCCCTTGCCGACCGTTTTGAGGTCCGGGAGATCTGCTTGAAAAAAGAAAAGGATCAGGGAGGGGGCGATGCGCCGCCAGAGGCACACTAGGCTGATTATTGTGGCGCTGGCCGTTTCCCTGGTCTTTGCTCCACTCTCAGTTTGGGCCGGCTACGGTAACGTCTGTCCGAACGGCAATGTGTTTACGCGGCTGTTCACGGACGTCTGCTGGTCCTGCATATTTCCAGTGATCATCGGGGGACTGACTATCGGCGATATAGACAAAGCCCCGGATGGCCGGGCCGAACCAGATCCTCCCTTTCTGTGTTTCTGCACAACCCCCCGGCCGCCTGGGTTTGAATTCGGCGTCCCCCTTGGCTTCTGGGAACCCTCCAAATTGGTGGAGCTGACCCGGCTGCCTTTCTGTTCCCCCACCCTGGGGGGCTTGCGGCTGCAAATCAACAAAAGTCGGCTGCTGAGCGGAGACACGGGTGTCCATGCGGACGAAACCAACAACAAGATGTTTTACAATTACCATTACTTCTCCTTCCCGCTGCTCATCATCCTGGAATTGTTCACGGAAATGAAATGTAACGCAGACGGGTTTGTTGACCTTGATCTTCTCTACCTGTCGGAGTTGGACCCCACCTGGAACGATGATGAGCTTGCCTTTTACACCGCGCCGGAGACCGTACTCTTTGCCAACCCCTTCGCACAAATGGCCTGCCTGGGGGACGCGGCCATGGGTTTGGCTGGTAAAACCCTTGACTCTCTGTTTTGGTGCGCGGGGAACTGGGGATCTATGTATCCCTTTAGCGGCAGCATAACCCATAGCGCCTCCCGGCCCCTGGTGAGCAGCTTGCAAAGCGCCAGAGTTCTGTCGGCCATGCATCGCCGGGGCCTGGCCTGGAAGACCATGGGGGATGACGCCTTATGTAAGGGCTATATTTTCCCCATGATCCCCAAAAACCAATACAGGCTGGAAAATTATTTCCCGGTGGCCGAAAGCGATGGTAACCATGCTATCGGGGAAACTCCCTTCCGCTGGGGCGAATGGCGGAACATGCCGGGCTTCGAAGACTATATTTATTGGGTGTGGCGATGGGACGACTGCTGCCTAAGGTAGTTTCCCTTACCCTAACCGCCCTGCAGGTCTGGGTGCCGGCCGCGGTCCTGTATCTGTCGTATCCCCACCGCGCTCATGCCGACGATTTCATGGACGCGGCCCGCCAGGGCCAGAATTTCGGCCTGAGCATTTTGCCCAACGCCTCCATGTTAGGGGGGCTGGACCCTGCGGGGAACGTCCAGCTAAACTACCAAGGCAAGACCGCCACCATTGCTCCCCAGCAGTTGTTCCCTGACACGCAGAATAGCACCGATCCCGGGGCTCAGAGCACCTACGGCAAAGACGCTGAGCTGAAGAACCAGGCCAATACCTCGGTGCAGGACATGGCGAACAGCCAGAGCCAGACCGGGAAAGCTTACCAGTCCCTGTTAGCTGGAGCGAACAACTTTCCCCACCTGGATTTTAGCAATCTGGACATGTGGAAGCAGACGGACGATACCCTGAGCGATGTGTTGAAAAATGCTACCTCCACCGACTGCCAGCCGGTGACCACCGTGAACCCCAACCCCACCACCACCCATATCCCGGACAACCGCACTTGTGAGCGGATCGTGTTCCCCGGCAACACTTGCAAGTGCCGCCATGATTATTCCGTAGAGTTGCTTGGATATTACAGTATCGGAGCAGCGGGATGGTCAGTAGGCAATCTTTGGATTGACGTAGACCTAAAAACGGGACAAGTTGTCAACTGCGGTGGCGGTTATGGTTGTTCAGTTACGCTTTATGGGGTTTCTTCGCCCCCCCCTCCTCCAGATGCATGCAATACTCCAACTAAAGGTGTAAATAAGGCAATTTCCTTTGCTCAACTCTACCAGCCGGTAAGTATGACCCAGTACCCAACCTGTCAAAACAATTTTATTGCAGGGTTTTTCATATCGCACTCATCCAAAAAAAATGCTGAATACCTAAATACCGGCACCCTGGTAGTGGGCCTTTACCACATAGTGGACAATGGGTGGACCTGCGATCCCGGCTGCACGGTGCTGCTGACCAACCCCGATGGTGATAATTTTATCCATCCTCAGTCTTATTCCTGCACTGCGGGTCCCAACACCGACTGCGAGTTTTTCTCCGGTTCGCAATTTTGCCAGGGCGATTTGCCCTCCACCGACCCCTTCGCTTCCAAGGGGATCAGCAACTTGTGTCAGGAAGTGACGGTGACTTTAGATAACAGCTTCAATAATGGCCAAATGAAGTGTTGGACGGACCCCAATGGGGAGGTTCATTGTCCTACGATCAAAGGTGATCAGACGGATACCTGCAAGCCGCTGGAGGATAACCCGGCGTGCCTCTATATCAGCAGCGAATGCATAGACGGCGCCCAGGACCCGGGTTCCGGGGTCTGCTATGCCTTCAACGTCGTTTACGATTGCGGCCAGGAC
>JAKAGH010000254.1 GCA_021817645.1 Deltaproteobacteria bacterium | reverse complement strand
CCGCCATGTTCGAAAACATGCTGGACCTGATGTTCGGGGAAGAGTTCGACGTCTATGTCTTCGACACCGCGCCCACCGCCAATGCCCGGCGGCTGCTGGGCATGTCCAAGATCTATTCCCTCTGGGTGGACAAGATGATGCGCAGCCGGGAGGAGGCCAAGTCCCTGCGCCAGTTGCTCTCCTTCACTAAGAAGGAGGAGGCCGACCCCCTGATGGATTACCTGGTGACCTTCCGGGAGCGCATGGGCCATGCCCGGGAGCTCCTTACCAATCCGGAGCTTACCTCCTTCTTCTTCGTGACCCTGCCGGAGGCCCTGCCCATCGCGGTGATTACCCGGTTCCTCAAATGGTTCCAAGACTTCGGCATTCCCGTGGGCGGTATCGTGGTCAACGGGCTGCTCCCGGAGGGCGACCCCGACAAGACTCCGGAATTCGTCCGCAACCGCCGGGCCATGCAGGCGGAACACATGGAGACCGTCTGGAAGCTCTTTGACGGTGATGTCCGGGCCCTGGTGCCCCTGTTCGAATCGGAAATCCAGGGGATAGCACCCTTGCAGCGCCTGGCGGGGACGCTTTTTGCCTGATAAATTAAGGAGTAAGCCCACTTCCGCCCTGGCGAGGAGGGCCGAGGATGAAAAGTCTTTTTTTGTGCGGCATCCTGGCGTTTCTTCTGATGGTTCAACTCCGGGCCTGGGCGGAAATGCCGCCGATCACCGGCAAGCCGGTGATTGACGCCCCGCGGTTGTTGGATTGGCCCGCGGATCGCGGCCTGCTGCTTCCTAATCTCAATGATCCGACCGCCAATACCCTAAACGACTTTCACGCCCAGATATCCTCCTGCGACCTGGTTTTCTCCACCGAGGGCAATTACCATCCGGCGCTGAAGGATATCTGGCCGGTGTTCCTGGCGAAATTTAAAGACCAGCCCCTGCTCAATTGGTTCTATACCACCAGTCCTCCGGTTTCGGTGGCACAGATAGAAAAGCGGATGCTGCAGATCGGCAATCTCTACGCCACCTGCCGGCCCGCAGTAGTCGCCGCCACCCCCAAGGTCATTTCCAGGCTGGAAAAGGCAGGCTACACCGAAGGCGCGGCCCAGCCCCTGCTCCGGGACCGGGGGCAGGTGCTTCTGGTCAAGAAAGGCAACCCCAAGAAGATCGGGGGCGTTTGGGACCTGGGACGTAAAGGCGTGCGTCTGGTGACCCCCAACCCGGAGCTGGAGCCCGGGGCCTTTGAGAATTACGCGGGCACGATTTTTAACATTGCCGCCCATGACCCGCATCCTCCCCAAGGTATGAGCGCGGTCAAACTCTTTAACCTCATCTTTAACGGCGGCAGCGGGGACCCGGGGAAATGGCTGGCCGGGCCCCGGATTCACCACCGGGATCTGCCCTGGTCCGTAGCTTACGGCAAGGCGGATGCCGCGGTGATTTTCTACCATCTAGGGCTCTATATCCAGGAGACTTTTCCGGACCAATTTGCTTTGGTGCCTTTAGGCGGCACCAAAGCCCATCCCGAACCCCTGGCCGGGACCATCTCCACCACCCGTTACCTGGTGCGCATTAAGGGGAATTGGACCCCCAGGCAGCTGGAGGCGCGGGAGAAGCTGGTAGAGACCCTGCTCTCTGATGAGTTTACCCGGGTTTTGGAAAAACGCGGTCTGGAGCGGCCCCCAGCGGCAGGACCAGCTAAGTAGTCAGGTGAAATGATGATACAAAGCAATTCCTTAGATGCGCGGCTGGCGGAGCTGCAGCAAACCAAGGTAAGCGAGCTCCTCCACCAGGAGGCCGGGACCGGCCTGCAAAAAACCCTGGAATTGGCCCAGAGCGCCATTTATTTTGCGGACTATGTCATCCGGATGGTGGAAGCCTCCACCCCCCTGCCCCAACCTCTCGCCTGCCAGGAGGGCTGTTATTTCTGCTGCTGCAACCAGGTGGAACTCACCCCCCCGGAGGCCATTTTTTTGGGGCATTATGTGGAGCGGTATTTTACGGATGAGCAAAAAAAGGAGTTGAACGCAGCCCTGAACCGCTCACTGGAACTCCAAGCCGGGAAAAGCAAGGCGGCCCTGGCCCGCATCCGCCCCCCCTGCCCTCTCCTTCAGGACCGGAAATGCTTGGCGTATCCAGCCCGGCCCCTGGTGTGCCGGGCCATGCACTCGATAGATGCGAAAAAGTGTAAATCGGCTTACAAAAAACGCGATCTCACCAGCCCTCCTTATTACGCCCACCGCCACGACATCTTTTTCTCCATCAGCCAGGGGCTGCTGGCCGGCTGCCGGGCAGAAGGCTGTCAGGCCGCGCCCCTGGAACTGGCCCGGGCCCTCCTGGATTATGGCCACCAGCCCCAGCCGGTGGCCCGCTGGCTCCAGGGGGAAGAGGTCTTTACCGGCAATTCGCTTGCCAAAGGCCATAAAAAGTAGGGGCGAACACCAGGTTCGCCCCTGCGAAAAAATTTGAGGGAGACCGGGGAACCAACAATTCCCCCGCGTCTCCCTCAAAAAATAGCGGGCCAACCAGTGGCCCGCTATTGTAATCTTCACCTTCCGGTTGCAGCCGCTTTACACCCTTAACGGTAGTAATAACCGGGCGCCGGCCGGTAATAATAGCCGCTGGGGTAGTACACCGGCGGTGGCGGAGCATAATAAACCGGGGCTGGGGCCACGACCACCGGGGCCGGTGTGACATATACCGGCGCAGGCGGCCGGCTGGCGGCCACTACGGAATTGAACGCGCCCAGACCGAAAAAGGCCCATCCCAAGGATTCCCAGTTGGCCATAGCAGGCGTGGCCAGGACCATTATCAGTGCGACCACTACGAGCACCTTCATGGCTCTCTTGCCTTTCATGATTATTCCTCCAAAGAAAAAATGTTACCTGGAGGCCTAGATTAGGGTTCTCCCCCTGTTCGGGCCTCTTTCCATAATTAGATTAGCCGTGTTTAAAAAAGTTAATTCTTTTTTGAGGATTGGAATTTTTATCGTGGGGCCGCTATCGGGGATTTAAGAGCCAGCGAATCTGTAAGGGTAGGAGATGGGAAAAACCTGAATTGACCTAGCTAACCTCTATCTGACTCTCCCTGAGGCATCAGCCTTCAAAACTAATCTCCACCACAAAAGCCCCCGCGGTGGTGCTGAAAGGAATGGCGATGGTCGGGGCTTTGCACATGTGCCGGATTTCATGCCCGGGTCCGGAGACGACTGTGGGAATTGAGGTTTTAAAGGCATAACCCTTATTGCCCAATTCATTGCGGGCGGTGCCGGAAATCATATTGGACAGTTCGCCCACGGCATCCTTAATATCATCGTTAACTTCCTGGAAACTCTCTCCGAACATGTTAGCAACAATTTGAACAATACTATCTTTGCTGAAGGTCAAAGACATGGAGCCATTGGGAGGTCCGGTAATACCCACAATTCCAGAAACATCGCCGCAGGAGGCTTGATCCTTCTTCAAGAAAGGTTTCCCTGGTTTCACGTCGGTAAAGCACATGGTCTTTATCACACTAATCGTAGCACTGAGAAAAGGGTTAATAAATTCAACATTCATGCAGATTTCCCCTTAAGCTTTGGCACGTTTTGCGAATATCTGTTCAATCTTTGCTTGTACCGTTTCGGCAGTGAATGGTTTAACTATATAATTATCCACCCCTGCCTTCACTGCATCAACCACATTATCAGCTAATCCTTCCGCGGTTACCATTAACACCGGAGTATCCTTGGCCTTCTCTGTTGCTCTGATATTTTTAAGGAGCTCAAGTCCGGTCATATTTGGCATATTCCAGTCAGTTACCACGAAATCAATCTTGTCCTCTTTAATCACCTCCATGGCATGCGCCCCATCATCCGCTTCCACGATGTTAGTGAAGCCGATTTGTTTCAGGATATTGCGGACGATTTTGCGCATAGTGGCGAAATCATCAACTACCAACACCTTCATATTCATGTTAATCTCGGGTTTCATAAATTCCTTCCTTTGATTCGCTGGCCTGCATAGATTAATCGGCCCAATCCGTGAATGCCTTTAAGGGAAAATTATTTATAGCTCAGGAGCGCTGCCGGGGACCAGACAGACCACGACCAGGGGGTCCGGGCCGGGATTCCGCAGCTGATGCTCTTCATTACCGGGGATGAGTACCGCTTTCCCAGGCCTGAGGGGGTGCCATTGTCCGCTGCCGTAAACCTCGCCGGCCCCGGCATGGATGAACATTTCATGTTCCCAGGCATGGGCATGCCGGGGCGTATGTCCCCCGGCCGCGATCTCGAAGACCCGCATGCAAAAATTAGGCGCGCCGTCATTCTTGCCGAGCACCACCCGGGCCGCGACCCCTTTGGCGATATCGCTCCCGAAGTGAGTAGCTGCCACTTCCGCATACTGTTTAATTTTCACCAGCCTTCTCCTGCTTATGAAACTGGTCGGGACGGCCGGATTTGAACCGGCGGCCTCCTGCGCCCAAGGCAGGCGCGCTGCCAGGCTGCGCCACGTCCCGATATGAAAGTTTTCCGTTTTCCGTTTCCCGCTCCACTCTCTCTCCATAATCTTTCTACGGAAAGCGGAAAACTGAAAACGGTTTAATTATAGTTCGTCTTTGAGAGAAATAAGAATCTCCCGCAACGCCGCCAGGGCCTTGGCCCGGTGGCTGATCCGGTTCTTGATTTCCGGCCCTAACTCCGCCATGGTGCGGCCGTATTCCGGCACCCAGAAGACCGGATCGTAGCCGAAGCCGTGTTCGCCCCGGGGCTCCTGAGCGATAAAGCCAGCGCACTCTCCCCGGGCCGTAAAGGACCGGCCGTCT
>JAKAGH010000253.1 GCA_021817645.1 Deltaproteobacteria bacterium | reverse complement strand
GGCTGTCGGCGACGTGGTAAAAAAGGCCATGGTGGACATGCAAAAGGACTTTCCCCAGGGCCTGACTTACGGCATCCATTACGACACGACGATCTTTGTCCGGGAGGCCATTAACGAAGTCTACCGGACGTTAGGCGAAGCCGGCATCCTGGTGCTCATCGTCATCCTGGTCTTTCTGCAAAACTGGCGGGGGACCCTGGTGCCGGCCACCACCATTCCGGTGACCATCATCGGCGCGTTTGCCGCCATGAAGATGCTGGGTTTCGGCATCAATCTGATGACCCTGTTCGCCTTGATTCTATCCATCGGCATTGTGGTGGACGACGCCATTGTCATCGTGGAAAACGCCTCGCGCTATATCGAGAAAGGGTTACCTCCTAAAGAGGCGGCCGCCAAAGCCATGGAGGAGCTGACCGGCCCGGTTATGGGCATTACCCTGGCCCTGGTGTCGGTGTTTTTGCCCGCGGCTTTTCTCCCCGGGATTACCGGGCAGATTTTCCGGCAATTCGCCCTGGTTATTGCCTCTACTGCGGTCATCAGCGCCATTAACGCTCTCACCCTGAAACCCGCACAGTGTGCCCTTTGGCTTCGTCCCCTGAAAAAAGGGCATCAACCCAACTTCTTCTACCGGGGCTTCAACAGAGTCTATAAAGCCGTGGAGGATGTCTATATCAGCCTGGTGAGCCGGATGGTGCACCACACCGGATTGATGATGGCGATATTTTTTGCGGTCATTCTGGTGGGTGCGTGGCGCTTCGCGGTGCATCCCATCGGTTTCCTGCCCACCGAAGATCAGGGGTACGCCATGGTGGTCGTGCGCCTGCCCGAGGGAGCCTCGCAACCCCGGGTCAGGGAGGTGGCCAAGAAGGTTTCCCAGATCTTGAAAGACGCGCCGGGGATCCGCGCCTGGGTGACTATCGGCGGCTTTTCCATCCTGGATGGCGCCAACCTGCCCAATACCTTCACCACTTTTACGCCTTTCCAGAGCTGGGAGGAGAGAGGGTCGGCCCTAAACCAGGACCGGATTGTCGCCAATCTCTATCAAAAATTCAGCGCCATCCAGGAAGCGCAAATCGGAGTGCTGGTGCCTCCACCCATCCGGGGGCTGGGGCAGGCGGGCGGCTTTCAAATGATGGTGGAGGACCGGGGCAGCCTGGGACTGAACGAACTGCAGAAGGCTGTTACGGGAGTTATTAACGCCGGCAGGGCCCAAGCCGGAGTGCAGAGCCTGCTCACCACCTTCAGCGTCTCCAGTCCCCAAATCTACCTGGACATCGACCGCACCAAGGCGCAGTCCCTGGGCGTACCCCTGGACACGGTTTTCAACACCCTGCAGGCCTTCCCGGGCACTTCTTTTGTCAACCTCTTTAACAAGTTCAACCAGGTGTTCCAGGTCAATGTGCAGGCCGACGCGCCTTACCGCCTCCTGACCGACGACCTCAAAAACCTCTACGCCCGCAACAACAGAGGGGAAATGGTGCCCTTGGGAACCCTCATGGAAGTGCGGCAAACCCTGGGTTCGGAGCTGGTTACCCGTTACAATCTCTATCCGGCTGCCTCCATCTACGGGTCCACCTCTCCGCAAATCAGCTCCGGCGAGGGCCTCAACCTCATGGAGCAAGTGGCCGGGCACAATCTCCCCCAGGGCATTGCTTACGACTGGACCGCCACCGCGTTCCAGGAAAAGCAGATGGGCCTAGTGGCCTATTTTATCTATGCCCTGTCCATCACCCTGGTGTTCATGGTGCTGGCCGCGCTCTATGAAAGCTGGACCAGCCCCGCGGCCGTGATGCTCACCGTGCCCATGGCCATGGTGGGGGTGCTGTTGGCCCTGATCCTCCGGGGGCTGGATAACAACCTGTACACCCAGATCGGCCTGGTGCTGATGATCGCCCTGGCCTGCAAGAATGCCATCCTCATCGTCGAGTTTGCCCGGGACCTGCGCCGTGAAGGCCGGTCCATTATCGACGCCGCGGTGGAAGCCACCCGGCTGCGTTTCCGCCCCATTATCATGACCTCTTTTGCCTTTATCCTGGGGGTGGTGCCACTGGTGTGGGCCTCCGGCGCCGGGGCTGCATCCCGCCAGGCCATCGGCACCGTGGTCTTTGGGGGCATGCTGGCCTCGACACTCATAGCCATTCCCTTTGTGCCGGTCTTTTACGTGGTCATGGAGCGGTTGAGCGAAAGGAGAATGCGTTCAGGTCAGCCGAAAACCGACGCCTGAGATTTTGAGCAGGGGAAAAATTGATGGCCGCGCCTACCGCACCCACTGGGGGCGTGCCAGGCGCACCGTCTCCAGCCGGGGAATCCGGCCGGGAATCTTGAAGAATAGAGCCCATCTCGATTATTACATTGAAATAGACGCGTTTATACTGTATAAAGTATATACACGAAAGGGGTGGCATATATAAGAGGGACAGAGACGGACTGAAAGTCCGGGACTCTCTTTTTGCCTGACGGATAGCCCTTTATCCCCAAGCAGAGGAGAGTCTGGCATGGCGAACCGGCTAGTTCCCAGCCTCGCGTTAATTTTGGCCCTGAATTTCCCAGCACCACCAGCCCTGGCATTTCCCTCCATATTTACCCGCAATTCCTGTAGAGAAACCCTGGTTCACAGCCCGCCGCATGCTCTTCTGCAAATCTATCCCCCTGACGGTTTCAAAACCTCCGCAGTTATTGCACCCCCCTCCTCAGGCCGCGGCATCCTTCCCGGGGATGAAATTTTCCGGCTGGCGCCTCCGGACCCTCAAAAACCTGCTTCCCGATCAGCCTCGATCTCCGGTTTCGCCAACTCCTCAGCTTCCCCCGGATCTTCCAAACTCCGGGAACCGGGAAACCTTCCCAGGCGGGTGCTGGCGTACGCCAGCGTTTTGCTCGATACTCCCTATAGGGCGGGCGGTTCCCTGCAAACCGGCAAGGCCACCGATTGCTCGGGATTTGTGCAATATGTCTACGGAAATTTCCATATCGACCTGCCCCGCTCCAGCCGCGAGCAGGCCCGGGTGGGCGCGTTAGCCGCCCGCAAGATGGATTTCTCCAAATTGCGGCCCGGCGATCTGCTCTTTTTCAGACAAGGCCGTTTGACCATCGGCCATGTGGGCATCTACCTGGGTGAGGGCAAGATGATCCATGCCTCTTCCCACCGCCGCGGCGTTATCGTTTCCGATTTGCAGCAAACCTACTACCGGGGCGCCTTTGTCGTGGCTAAACGCCTCCTGGAAAGCCCGGCAAAGTAAGGTTACGGGGAAGCCGTCTATGCCCCCGCGCCCACGTCTAACACTCTCCAGGCCGGTTCCCCGCGGATAATCTCTCCGGCCAGGTCTACCACCATTTCCACTTGATCAATCATACCGGTGTCGCTCGTGGCGATGGGGCCGGCCCAGACCGACAGCTCCCGCTCCGGCACGGGCACGGCCGCGGCCGTCACCTTCAGGCCCCGCTGCGCCCAGAGTTCCCGGGTGCGCCGGGCCAGCTCCCCGCTTTTGCTCATGGGGGCGTCATAGTAGACCTGCACCGGCCCCGCCTGCTGCTGTCCCAGATAATCCGCCAGGAGGTTGAGGGCTTGTTCCGTTTCCGGCGAGGCCCGGAACGCGCCCGAGACCTGGCCCACGTCCCGGATGAAGCCGTCGTCCGCGGCCACCAGGGGGAGTTTTCGTACCGCGCATTCCAGGGTGATGAGGACGTTGTGGCCGTCCAGGCCCAGGGGCTCGCCCGCCAGGTCCCGGAGGAGGCGCAGCTTGGCCCGCCGGGCCGCGGCTAAGTCCGGCGCAAAGACCCCCCGGTGCAAGATTTGCCGGGTGGTGTGATCTAATTTATAGTGGTTGCCCACCAGGGCCAGGGCAGCAGCCCGGGCATAGCCCCGGGCCAGGAGGTAGCGGAAATCGCAGGCGGCCTCTGTTAGATTCAGCCTTTTATCCATATTTACCGGCAGGGTGAAAAGATGGGAAGCAACCATGAAGGGGGCGTCCTACGCACCAAAATAATAAATGATGCGTAAGACGGACCCGACATTTTTCTCGTTTTTAGATTAATCTCCGTGGGGAGTGAAAGTGAAACACATCCCACCTGGGGTGATTAGCATAGCTGGTTAAAGGCGGGATGCGCTCCGCTTTCCTGCCCTACAGGCGGGATGCGTTCCTTTATTGTATCAGCATCAATAACGTGCCGGGCAAGGCTTTAGCTTTAGCCTGAGGGAGCGGTGCGCCGATGCCGATCGCCCAGGTAGCCACATTCTTACCACCATAAGACACACTATTGACCAGGGGATTATTGCTACCTTTGTTAAAGCGATCGCTATACGGCACCCCGTACACGGTGTTGTTAGATTTGTTAAAAATCACATTGGCGTAAACGTTGTAGTAGGAATTATTGGGCTGAACCTGCGAATAGGCCACCATCGGGTTCTGTAACCACCAATGATTGCTGGGCACGTTCGCGAGGGCCGCGCTGTTGTCTGGCGGGTAATTACTTGGGACACTACTGTTGAAGAATCCCCCCAGCAGACCGCTGGTGATTTCCCCGATAATATTGCCGTAGACGGTGCTGGAGACGGGGGCATTCGTGGCCGGGGGTGGGTCGGAAAGCTTAGGGGAGGTGGAAGGTCGACTTGGATACAAATATTGGGTAGACAAAAAATTTGTAAAACTTTGCCAGCCCGTTCCCGATATCTGGATATATTGATTAGGCGAAGGATAGTCAGCCTGGCCATAGATGACGAAATTCAAATACTGTGGGTTTGTCGCGGGAAAGGTAAAGGTGACATCGGGCCATCCACCAACTGGAATTGGAGGATTGCCCGGTATCGGGTTCGTAACAGACCCGGTAATGCTGCCGCTGACGGTGAGGCTGCCATCGGCGCCGGCGGTGGCGGTCATGTTGGCCCCGAATTGGTAGACATGGGAA
>JAKAGH010000252.1 GCA_021817645.1 Deltaproteobacteria bacterium | reverse complement strand
CTGGGTGTTCCTCGGCGTGTTCCTGGTTGCCGGAGTGCTGGCCACGATTGCCCTCCTCCCCGGCCATGAGGATTTGCTCAATGAGCGTCTCCAGCCGGTCCTCCAGAAGGGACAACCCCTGGCGGATAAAATTATCATTATCCTGTTACTGGGTAGCTTTATCGGCATGATCGTCCTCATTCCCCTGGACGTTTTCCGCTGGCACCTGCTGGGCCGGCCCGGCCCCATCGTTGCCGCCGCAGGCCTGGTAATGTTTGCCGGGGGGTGGTGGATTATGTATCTGGCCATGAGAGAGAACCCGTTTGCCTCTCCGGTGGTGAAGCATTTAACCAAAAGACGGCAACGGGTCATCGATACCGGCGTCTACGGCCTGGTGCGCCATCCGATGTACGCGGGCGCGATCCCCTTTTTTCTCGGCATCCCTTTGTGGCTGGAATCCTATGCCGCAGCTTTGCTGGCCGGCGTTCTCAGCGGCATTCTCGTAGTGCGCATCCACATCGAGGAACAGTTTTTACGGCGGGAATTGGAGGGTTACGAGGCCTATATGCAGAGAGTCCGTTACCGGCTGATACCTTTTATCTGGTAAACTATAAGGATTGCCAAAAGTTTTTTCCGATTGGAAACAAGTGGTAGGGTCACAGCTTGCTGTGCCTTTAACCTCGGGCACAGCAAGCTGTGACCCTACATAAAAAAACTTTTGGCAATCGCTATAAAAATTTTCTTACCGGCATTTAAGAAGATCGCCTTCTTGCCGGACAAGCCCTTGAAATATGCCCACCGAAAACCGGAAACCGAAAACCGAAAACCGCCTCTTCCGCCTCATCACCTTCGGCTGCAAGGTGAACCAGTGCGATTCCGCGGGCCTGGCCCAGGAGCTGGCGGCCCAGGGCTGGCAGGCGGCTCCTCAAGATGCCACCCCAGACCTGATCCTGGTAAACACCTGCACGGTCACCGCCCGGGCGGACCAGCAAGCCCGCCAGGCCCTGCGCCGCCTGGCCCGGGAGCATCCAGGCGTGCCCCTCTGGGTCACCGGCTGTTACGCTCAGCGGGCCGCGGCCGAGCTGGCCGCGTTGCCGGGAGTGCAGGCGGTCCTGGGAAATCAGGAAAAGAGCCGGCTCGCGGTTTATCTGGCGAAACTTCAGGAGGAAAAGCAACTCCAACCGCAGGTTGACTCCCAGGCCGCGGCTGCGGCATTGCCCATCTGGCCGGGCCCCATCTCCCCCGGCCATACCCGGGCCCGGCTGAAAATCCAGGACGGCTGCGAGCATCACTGCACCTATTGCATCGTCCCCCAGGTGCGGGGGCCCCGGCGCAGCCTCCCCCCCGGGGAGGTGGCCGCGGCCCTGGAGCAGCTGGCCGCCGCGGGCTACCAGGAGGTGGTCCTCACCGGGGTCAACCTGGGGCAATACGGCCGGGACCTGACGCCGCCTACAAATTTAGCGGCTTTGCTGGTGGCGATCCGTTGCCGCACCCGTCCCCCCCGGCTGCGCCTCAGCTCTTTGGAGCCCCAGGAGGTGACCGCGGCGTTGCTCCAGGAACTGGCGGCAACCCCCGGTTTCTGCCCCCATTTCCACCTGCCCCTGCAAAGCGGTGCGGCCCCGGTCCTGGCAGCCATGGGCCGGGATTACACCCCCAGGGAATTCCGGAATTTGGTCCAGGAGATCAACCGGAACTTCCCGAACGCGGGCCTGGGTCTGGACGTGCTGGTGGGCTTCCCCGGAGAGACCCCTGCCGACTTCGAGGCCACCCGCTCCCTGGTGGAGTCCCTGCCGGTGACCTATCTCCACGTCTTTCCGTTTTCGCCCCGGCCCGGCACGCCTGCGGCGCTGATGGCCCGGGTGCCGGCCAGGGAGGCCCAGGAGAGAGCCAAAATCATGCGGGAGTTGGGGCAAAATAAAAGAAGGAAATTCTTAGAGGCGCAACTGGGGAAAACCGGAGAAGTCCTGGTGGAAGGCGCAGCGACTGAATCAGGCTGGCTCCAGGGCCTTAGCGCCAATTATCTGCGGGTGCAGTTCCCCGGTGAGCTGTCCTTAAAGAACCGCATTCTGACAGTGCGCTTCCGGGAAGTCCAGGGGGACATGCTGATAGGAGAAGTGATGGAGTCCGTTCAGGAAGAAGATAATATTCATCCAACAACTGCAAAAAACTCCCCCCTTTGAAAAAGGGTGCCTGGGGGGGATTTGCGCAGCCTCCCCAAATCCCCCTAAATCCCCCTTTTCCAAAGGGGGACTTAAAAGCCACCTGCCTGCATTAGCCGTTTGTGGAAAACATCAGCTAAATTAAAGGGGAGAGGCGGAAGGGTACTGGATATCACCCCCATCCTCTCTACCCCTTACCTCCTCCCGGATTTTTGAAACTCGTCGTAGCAGGACCAGAATTTCGCCGTTTCCGACCCGCCCTCTACCCGTTCACAAACCTGCCGGCCTTTGGTCATGACCAGGTAATTTTGGTAAGCCGTTTCATCCCCGATGTATAACCTTTGGGCTTTCTCATCCGTATACGCGTAATGAGTTTCGCCGTCTCTTTGGTAAGTGCTGATCTTGCCCCTGGGGATGTTTTGCATCAACGCCTGTCTCTTGGGGGTGGTATCATCTACCTTAAGCTGCTGGAATCCGGCTTTTTCCAGGAAGTATTCCGTGACCACCAAATCCTGGCGAGTAGCCTGCACCGTGGCGCAGGCGGGCAAAAGCAGGGCCAGCGAGATTAAAAGGAGTGCGGCAACAAATCTGTCTTTCCTCCGGACCGTCATCATTTCCTCCGCGACGCGTTTTCGCTTTCCAGTCCTTCTTTTTCGCTCAGAAGAATAGCGCTTGTCAAGAAGTTACCGCAAGCCTTTTATAGGGGCGCACCCGTGGGTTCGCCACAACCAGGGTGAACACCTGGGTCCGCCCCTGCAGCAACCGCCTTCAGCCGCCTGGCGGGGAATAATTGCCTTTTTCCCACCCGCCCCCCAGGGCCTTATACAGCGCAATGAGGTTGGTGTCCACGGTGCGGATGCTCTGGACCAGGAGGTCCTCGTTGACAAAGAGGTTGCGCTGCGCGGTGGTGACGTTCAGGAAATCCGTTTTGCCGGCGACATAGAGTTTCATGGCCAGGTCCACGGCCTGGCGGTTGTTGTCCACGGCCGTAACCAAAGCCTTGCGGCGTTCCTGCTCCTTGGCATAGGCCACCAGGGCGGTCTCCACGTCTTTCAGGGCGGTGAGCACGGTCTTTTGATAGGTGAGCAGGGCCTGCTCGGCCACCGCGTCCTGGACCTTGATGTTCCACCAGATGCGGCCGCCTGCGAAGATGGGCCAGGTCACACTGGGACCGAAGGACCAGAATTTGTTGTTGGCGACGTTTCCCAGCTTGGTCAGGTCGCTGCTGGAAACGCCGAGGCTGCCGGTCAGGTTGAACTTGGGGAAGAGATCGGCGGTGGCCACGCCGATGCGGGCCGTGGCCGCGTGGAGTTGGGCTTCACTGCGGCGGATGTCCGGACGCCGGCGGATGAGCTCGGAGGGCAGCCCCACCGGAACCTCCGGGGGATTGGCGGGAATGGGGCCTTCCTTGATCAGGTCTTTTTCCAGGGCCGCGGGTTCCCGGCCGAGCAGCACTCCCAGACTATAAATGGCCACCCGCGCGGAGGACTCGAAAATCGGGATCGTGGAGGCGGTGGTGGCCACCTGGGCGTTGGCGTTGGCCAAATCCAGTTTGCTGACGGTGCCGGCTTCAAAGCGCCGGCGGATGATCGCCGCGGTTTTCTTTTGGGCCTCCAGGTTTTTGCGGGCCACCGCCAGCTGCTGCTGAACGCCGCGCAGACTGAGATAATTGTTGCCCACGTCGCCCACCAGGGTGACCAGGACGTCCCGGCGGTCCTCCACCGAGGCCCGGAGATCGGCCCCCGCGGCCTCGATGTTGCGGCGGGTGCCGCCGAAGATATCAATTTCCCAGGACGCGTCCAGGCCCACCTGAAATAGTTCGGTAAACGCGCCGGTGGCGATTCCCGATGGCCCCACGCCGCCGCCGACCGATTGGCTGGGGGACTTGCTGCTGCGTTGATACGATACATTGGCGTCCACCTGGGGCAAGAGGGGTGCGCCCGCCACACCCAGGGCGGCCCGGGCCTGGCGGATGCGGGCTTCGGCCTGGCGCAGGTCCAGGTTGGCGCGGACGGCCATTTCCACCAGCGCGGACAGGGTTGGATCTTTAAAGTTTTGCCACCAGACCGCCACCTCCGCGGGATTAATGCTGGTCTTGCTGGGAGTGGCCCGGGTGACCACCTCCTGGCCGTTCCAAGCTCCCGGGACCTTGGTCTCAGGCCGCTTATAGTCCGGGCCCACCATACAGCCGGTCGCTACTGATCCAAGACCAACGGTTAATATAAGTAACAATATTTTTCGCTTCAGACTTGAATTGGCTTTCATGAACAAATATCTTTCTTCGGTGGCGCAGGCTTTCCAGCCTGCGCTTCTTTTTGAGGTTTATTCCTGATGTTCTCCCGGTTCCCAGAGAAAATCATATTCTTCCGAAGATTGGCATAACTCCGCCCGCACCGGATTATCCCGGATATAATGCCATTTCTCCAAGTATTCATCATAATCTCTGACGATGCGGTCATAACTTTCATCCAGCCACAGCGCACCTTTTGAACCCCTGGATTTGTTGATTTCTCTGGCGGAGTAGCCTTTGATACCCTTCAAAATTTTCCCCAGAGAAAATCCCTTTTCAGATTCTGTGGCATTAGGTGTAAGCAGCATATGGACATGATCCGGCATAACAATGGCAGCGGTGACCCAATATCTGATTCCATGAAAATGTTTGATGGCATCTAATACCACTCTTCTTTCATTTTCAGAAAGAATCCCTGATTTTAGGCGAAAAGTAACAAAATAAGTGCTGCCGGACAATTGCCAGTGGGGCAAGTCCCG
>JAKAGH010000251.1 GCA_021817645.1 Deltaproteobacteria bacterium | reverse complement strand
GGGTTGTTTATCCGGGGCTCGATTCCCGGCGCGGCCCATTCAAATCGCTGGCTGGCAAGTATTTCCCCCGCTTCATTCACTTGATTTTCGAAAATATAAGCGCGGCTGACAGCCGCTGATTCCCCCAAACGCCTCAAAATCTCCTGAATATCTTTCGCCCAGGATTCGTTTTGCAGGAATTTCTCTGCAGCAATGCTCACCGCTTCCAGGATGGCTTCCCGCCGCCGGAGTTTAAGTTCGGCTTTCTTGCGCTTGCTGATATCTCGCGTGACCCCCAGGATGCCAACGGCGCTCCCTTGTTCATCCCGCAAAAAGGAAGCTCTCACTTCCGTGCAGACTGTGGAGCCGTCTTTGCGGAGTTGTTCCAACTCCATGGTCCACGACCTGCCCGGATCCGGTGCGCTCTTTTCCAAAGCCGTCCCATCCGCGAAGGTTCTCCGCGCCGTTTCCAGGGAGGCAGAGGTTAATATTTCATTTATCGGCTGGGCCCTCACTTCCTCCGGGGAAAAACCCCGCAGGAATTTGACGGAAGGACTGACATAAGTGAGTCGCAGGTTCAGATCCGCAGTCCAAATCACATCGGAGACATTTTCTGCCAGCAGGCGATACAGTCTCTCACTCTCCTGCAAGGCTTTCTCGGCCTGTTTGCGCTGCGTGATGTCAAAGGTGACCCCGCTGATATAGGCGACTCTTCCCTCGTCGTCGAGAAATATTTGCCCCCGGCATTGCACCCAGGCATATTCGCCGCTTTTTTTCCTGATCCGGTGCTCCCGCACATAGGATTTGTGGCTGGTTTTGAGGGCGTCGACAAAGGTTTGTTTGACATAATCCATCTCTTCGGCCGGGATCAAGTCGCACCATTTAAGGCGCCGCGAATCGAAATTTTCTTTGGCATATCCGGTCAGGCTTTCGATTTTTCGGTCAAGACATTCAAGACTCCAATCAGTGTAGCTTTGAAAAACCACGGCCGGAATTTGATTCACCAGCAGCCGATATTTCTCCTCGCTTTGCCGGAGGGCCTCCTCAACCTCCTTACGCTCGGAAATGTCGAAGAAAACGCCGCTAATATATTCAATCCGGCCGGCGGCATTGCAGAATATCTGACCTCGCCCTTGAATCCACAGGATACCTCCGTCTTTCTTCCGGATTCGGTATTCCCGGACATACGAGTAGTCCTCTTTAAGGGCCGTCAACAAGGCCTCCCTGGCCCCCGGGGTGTCCTCAGAAAGGATCAAGTCTGTCCACTTCAGACGGCCGGCGTTAAAGTCCTCCTTTTTATAGCCGGTGAGGGCCTCGATTTTGCGGTCAAAGAATTCCACCGTACCGTCTGCATATCCTTTGAAGACCACCGCCGGAATTTGACCCACCAGTAGGCGGTAATTCTCTTCACTTTGCCTGAGCGCCTCCTCTGCCTGCACACGTTTAGTGATGTCTTCATAAAAAATTAAATAGTCCCCGGCGGCCAGGGCTACCGCCCTGAAGTTTACCACCTTGATAGTGCCGCCTTTGCACGTAACCCGGAAGGTTCTGGGTTTGACCTCTCCCACCCAGGGTCTCTTAAATTCTTCCTTCCAATCGGAAATCACGATTTTCCGGTAGGAGGGGTCCGGAAAGGCTTTGGAGAACCACTCTCGCCCTGTGGGGATATCTGCTAAAGTATATCCGAATAGCTCTTCAAACTTGAGGTTGAGATATTTATAGCGACCGTCTTTGCCAATGATAGAAATACCTGAGGGCGCTGCCTCCACCAGGGTGCGGTAATTTATTTCCGATTGTTTGAGCGCCTCTTCTGCGTCTAAACGTTCGGTAATGTCCCTTACCAGGGCAAGCCTGAGATGACGCCCGCCATATATTATATCGCCAGCATGTACCTCCACTGGAAAGGTGGAGCCGTCTTTCCGTCGGTGGGTGCCTCGAATGGTAACCGGTGATTTTGGCTGGTGCTCCCATGATTTCTGCAAGTCATCAGAACTTATGGCCACTTCAATATCTGCTATGGTCATTTTTTGAAGTTCTTCCCGGCTATATCCCAAACAATTGCAGGCTTGCTGGTTGACCTCGATTATCTTTCCCTTATCGTGTAAAAAAAATGCGTCAGCGGCATGCTCTACCAACTGCCTGAACCGCTTTTCGCTTTCTATCAATGCCTCCTCTGCCTTTCGACGATTAGTGAGGTCAACGCCCGCGGACCCTACCAGGACGACCTGGCCATCCTGTCCCAGGATTGGAAAGCAGTTGATCAGCCAAGTGTGGGGGCCATCCTCTTGTTGGAGCGTTATCTCGGTTTCTACAGGTTCCCCGGTGGCAATGGCTTTTTGGTCCAATTCCCTCATGTGCCAGGCCGTGTCCACCTGCCAGATCTCCTCCAAGGTCTTTCCCTGCCATTTCTTGGCGAAGGCTTTTTCCCAAGCTTTATTGGCGAACAGGTAGTGGCCCCGAAGGTCGCGGATTACCGCACCACCCGGCAGATGCTGCATAAAGGCCAGAAAAAGCTCCTCGCTTTCCCTGAGGCGGTCTGCTATCTGCTGGCGCTCTTCAACCTCCCGAAGCAATTGCTCGTTGGTTTGCTTTAAATGGGCAGTTCGCTCCTCCAGCCGCCGCTCCAATTCGGTTTGCGTTTGCCGCAAGGCCTCCTCTGCCTGTTTGAGCTCGGAGATGTCCTGGATGATGGCTTGATTGGAGACGCGGCCCCGTTTGTCGTATAAGGGAGTGTTCACCACATAATGCCAGCGGCTGTCTTTGGGGCTTTGCACCTCCCAGCGCACCGTCTCTCCTTGAAATACCCGGTCATTTACGCACCAGGGACATATGGAGTTCCGGTCGTGTAGAACCTTATAACAATATTCTCCGGTGCCATCATAACCGGTGCGTTCAATTAGCCGGGAGTTCATGAACTCAATCCGATAATCCGAGGAACAGATGTAGATCAAACCGTCGAAAGCTTCGACAATGGCACGGTAATAAGATCCGCTTTCCCGCGCGGCCGCTTCGGCTTGTTCGCTCTCCCTGATGTCGACGGCATCTTTCTTCCGACAGGAGCCTTTGGCGCTACCATGGCGGGGCGATTTACTCTGTTTCATCCTTAGGTTTTCCTTAAAGACGAATGATTGAAATTCGGGTCAGGAGGGATGTTTCTTTTGCGGGAAAAAAGATGCTCCGTTACTGCTATTTCCCTGGGGAATTGTCCTTGTGCAGCGATATCTGTCCCAGGGAGCGGAGAGTTTCCGAAACTTTGTTAACGATCGGTGTGGCAGGCAGACGAATATCCCCTGAATTTTTGATAACATAAAATTTTTATAAAATCAATTCCCACAGATTTGAGCTATCAAACCATTAATGCCCTGATGCAGTATTAATTAAAGTAATTGGAAAATCTAGATGGACTACGGGCTGGCGGTCAACAAAATAGTTGATTGCTTGCCACCTGAAAGACTTATCGGCTGCCCATGGGAAAATGAAGATCTGATCTGGCGAGTGGAGGTTTTCAGAGCTGTGATAAGTTCCTGAGCATACTGGCCACCATGGGAAAGGCGGCGACGGCCGCCATAAATGAGTGGTGATGGACCCCTCCTTCAAGAAGTATGAATATCTCGAAGGCATCGACGTTAAGCAGGTCATGGGCTTCGAGCCCGACACCCTTTACAATGCCGCCACTGCCGGCGGGAATCAGTGCGGAAATTCCTGCGCCTGTCATTCTGTGAGAATAGAACAGCGGCAAAGTCTCATTCTTGGCAGCCGCGGCCTTTTCCGGCTGAGTGGAAAAACTCAGCCGGGATAGAAAGCCTGGGCCGCCAGATCCTGCGCTTGACTCAGGATGGCGGGATGATTTGGGGCCGGGTCCAAACTTGGTGCCAAGACTTGCGCGGTCCGGGGGGGATGCCCCCCGAGGCCGCGCCCGCCTCAGCGCTTGCAGACGTTACTGTCCAAACAATTAGCCACCCAGATGTTGGCGCCGTCAAAGGCCAGGCCAGAGGGATAGTTGCCCACGGCATAGGTACCAAGGGCCGTGCCGTCGCTGGGCCTAATCTTGGTGACGGTGTTATCGTCTTCATTAGCTACCCAGATATTGGCCCCGTCAAAGGCCAGGGAGTTTGGACCGGCGCCTACGCCGATAGTCTTTAGAACCGTGCCGTTGCTGGGCTGCAGCTTCATGACGGTGTTGTCGTCATAATTGCTTACCCAGATATTGGCCCCGTCAAAGACCACGCCTTCGGGGTTTCCGCCGAAGCTGAAAGTGCCCACCGGTGCCAGCATGTTGTTGGGGTCCACCTTCACGACATCGTTTAAGCCAGGACGCGTCACCCAGATATAGGTTCCGTCAAAAGCTATGGCCCAGGATTAACTACTAACCCCATTGTCCCCAGGTTTTCGCCGTTGCTGACCCGGAGTTTGGAAAGGTTGCAGTTGGCCCGACTTGCAACCCAAATGTAGGTCCCGTCAAAGCATATGGCACAGGGCCAGAATTCCACGTTGTAAGTGTCCAGGACCACTCCGTCGCTGGCCTGCACCTTGGCGACAGTGCTGGCGCTTTGGTTTAACGCCCAGATATTGGCGCCGTCATACGCCAGGGCTATGGGATTGGCTCCCACGACGAAAGTGCCCAGATCTGCGCCGTCGCTGGCCCGCACCCTGTTGATGGTCCAGTTCCAGAAATTTGCCACCCAGATATTGGCGCCGTCAAAGGCGAGACCCGCAGGACCCCCGCCCACCGCAAAGGTCTGGCCGTTCTGGGACGCGGCATACCAGCGCCGCGTGGCGATTTGCAGGGGATTGTAGCCGCTGACCCCGGCCGGTCCCTGGGGACCGGTGGCCCCCTTGGCCCCCGCGGCCCCGGTGTCCCCCTTGGCGCCGGTGTTACCTTTCGGCCCCTGGGCGCCCGCGGCCCCGGTGGCCCCGGTATCGCCGGCG
>JAKAGH010000250.1 GCA_021817645.1 Deltaproteobacteria bacterium | reverse complement strand
AGGGAATTATCAATTCATTTGCGCCATCATCGGCAAAGGCAAAGAAGCCTCATAATCAAGACTTTTCTTACCCCCCCTTTGCAAAAGGGGGCGGGGGGGATTTGCAGAGCGCTCGATGCTCAAGTATAGTCCCAGGCTGAAAGGCAGCGCCCGGCAACTCCGGCAGAAGAACCTGACTGATAGTGAACGGGCCTTATGGCGGCGATTGCGGGGCAAACAGCTTGCGAATATTCAATTTTATCGACAAAAGCCCATTGGCGATTATATTGTGGATTTCTATGCTCCCCAGGCAAAATTGGTTATCGAGATAGATGGCTCACAGCATTTTGAAGAACGACATGCGGAAAAGGATAAAAAACGGGACGAATATTTAAGCAGCCTGGGGTTGATGGTGCTGCGGTTTGATAGCAGGCAGGCATTAAGAGAAACCGAAGGGGTGCTGGACGTTGTTTATCGGACGATACAGGAAAGATTAAGTCAAACAAATCCCCCCTAACCCCCCTTTTGCAAAGGGGGGGGATAAGAGGATGTCCCCTTTATAAAAGGGGGACAATGATTCCTGCCTTTTTAAAGGTTGGGTAGGAAAAATGGGGGGGATGAACCGCAAGGAAACCCGCCATCAGCGACAAGATCGTCATTACGGGCAGTGAGGTCATCCTGCAAGAGGAGGCAGGCCCCGGGGAGGCCCGCGTAGCCCGGCGGGCGCCCATTGACTCACTGCTGCGCTATGTGGCCCGGGTGATGCCGCCGCCGCTGCCGGTTTTGCCTGCGGGCACCCGCTGGCTGGCCGCCCGGAAAGATTTGCTCTTCCTGGTGGTGGAGCACCTCCCCCAATGCCGCACCCTCCGGGGCAGCTGGGCCAAAAAAGGGGGGGACGACTACCGCACCTACCACCTGGCCTTCCCTTACATCCTTTATCTGCTCAGCTTTTACCGGGGCGACCTGGAGGAGATGAAGATGTTCTACCGGGTGAGCCCCCTGGTTTCCCTGGATGATCCCCTGTGCCACACGAACCTGCCCAATGTCCGGGGCGAGCCGGGCCATTACGGCTCCCAAAGGGTCTGCCTGCGCTACCGTCCGGAAATGCTGGAGGGCGTGCCCCTGGTGCAGTCGGTGCCGACGCTCATCGACTTTTTCTGGAGCACCGGCTTTAACCAGGACATCCAGGGCAGCGCGTTCGCGCGGGCTATGAGCCGGGACCCCCGCATCGCCAACTTCGAAGCCTGGGAGGCCGCTACCGCAGAAGACCCCCTGTTCCCCCTGCAGATTGAGTGGGAGCAGGCCGAGCAAACCATTCCCGGCCTCTGGCTGGAATGTCTCCAGCTCCACGGGGACACGGACCAGCCCCTGGGCCGCGCCGGGGAATTGGCGGACATTCTTTACCGCCTGCCGGTGGGGTATTAAGAACAGGTCCTTATGGACCTGTGGCCCACTCGCAAAGCATGAAAAGGCTGGTGGGGCGGGCCTCCGTGCAGTGGGGCGGGCGTCCCCGCCCGTCAACCTCTAGAGGCGGCCGGGGACGGCCGCTCCACCAAGAGATTCTTATAAGGCGGGGCGGCCCCTGGCCGCCGCATTTTTCTGAAGCCATACCCTGCCGGCAACCCTGCACTGTCAGCCTTCTTGACACACCGCCCCCCATACTTATTTTAAAGTATGCAGCCCCCTTCAGGGATTGGCCGGGCTATTTTCTCGTTAAACCCAGCGGCCCCCGGGGAGCCGAAACGCCAAGTTCCCGCTCTTCCACCCGTTGACTTGGCGCCGAGCCAAGGAGATTTGATCATGCCCAGCGACAAATGCACGGTGACCAGCGCCGCTTCGGCCCGTATTCCCACCGCGGTAAGTGAGTTCCAGTTATTCTTTTACAAGAGCAGTCAGGATGACAAGGAGCATCTGGCCCTGGTGCGGGGGGAGGTGGCCGGCAAAGATGAGGTGCTGGTGCGGGTCCACTCCGAATGCTTCACCGGGGACGTGCTCGGCTCCAAACGGTGCGATTGCGGCGCGCAGTTGCAGGCGTCATTAAAGCTCATTGCCGAGGCGGGCTTCGGGGTGGTCATCTACCTCCGCCAGGAGGGCCGGGGCATCGGGCTGCTGGACAAGCTCCGGGCCTACAACCTCCAGGACCAGGGTTATGACACCGTGGATGCCAACCTGGCCCTGGGGCACCAGGCGGATGAACGGGACTACACGGTGGCCGCCCAGATTTTGCGGGACCTGAAAGTCGGGTCCATCAAGCTCCTCACCAATAATCCCCATAAGATCGACAGCCTCCAGGAACTGGGCATCCAAGTGGATGCCCGCATCCCCCTGCAAACCGGGGTCTGCCCGGAAAACGCCCGCTACTTGCGCACCAAGGCCCGCAAGATGAAGCACCTCCTGGTCCTGGATGAATTGCCCAACGGCTCTCCCTGCTATCAGCCCCTGAAGCTGGGGATCATGGAGCAGATCAATCAGCATTTGGACAAGGCGGCCGCGCACCGCCAGAGTACCGGCCGCCCTTATGTCACTTTAAGCTACGCTCAGAGTCTGGACGGCAGCATTGCCGCCCGGCCGGGACGTCCCTTAGCTCTGAGCGGCTCCCAGTCGATGGCCCTGACCCACGGCCTCCGGGCCGCACATGACTCCATTTTAGTGGGCATCGGCACCCTGCTGGCGGATAACCCCCGTCTCAACGTGCGGCTGGTGGAAGGAAAAGACCCCCAGCCCATCGTGGTGGACAGCCGTCTCCGGTTTCCTCCTTATGCCCATTTGCTGCGCAATTGCCGGATGCCGTGGATCGCCACCAGTGAAAGCGCGGACCCGGAACGCCAGGCGGCCCTGGAGCAGATCGGCGCCCTGGTCCTGCGGCTGCCCAGCGGCGCCAACGGCTGGGTGGATCTGAGCGCGCTGTTGCAGCATCTGGGCGGGTTGGGGATCAACAGCCTGATGGTGGAAGGCGGAGCCCAGATTATCACCAGTTTCCTGGCCTCCCGCCTGGTGGACCAGGTAGTCCTGACCGTGGCCCCCATGCTGGTGGGGGGCTTACGGGTCATGGATTATTTGGGGCAGGCCCGGACGGATTGCTTCCCCAGGCTGCGCCAGGTCAGCTATCAACGTCTGGGGGAAGACCTGGTGCTCCGGGGCGAGCCCCATTGGGACGAAGCATGATCCGGCAGTCCCTCTTTTTTACCGGCCCCCGGCAAGTGGAGATTCGGGAAGAGCCCCTGGACTCTCCCGGTCCGGGCCAGGTGCTGGTAAAAACACTGTTCTCCGCCATCAGCCCGGGAACCGAAACCCTGATTTACCGGGGCCAGGCCCCCGGGGACCTGGCGGTGGATGAGACGATCCCGGCGCTCTCTGGCCGCTTCGATTTTCCCCTGAAGTACGGCTACTCGGTGATTGGCCGGGCCGAGGTCCTGGGAGAGGGAGTACCCGCGGAATGGCAGGACCGCCTGGTTTTTGCTTTCAATCCCCATGAAAGCCATTTCCTGGCCAACCTGGAAGAGCTGCTGCTGCCGCCGCCGGCGTTGTCTCCGGAGGCCGCAGTCTTTTTTCCTAATATGGAGACCGCGGTCACTTTTGTCATGGACGGCCAGCCGCAATTAGGGGAACAGGTGGCGGTATTCGGCCAGGGAGTGGTAGGCTTGCTCTTGACCGGGCTGCTGTCCCGGCTGCCCCTGGCCGGCCTGGTGACCCTGGACCTCCATGCCAGCCGCCGCGGTTTATCCACCGCTTGGGGGGCCGATCTCAGCCTGGACCCCGGAGCCCCGGGAACCCTGGCGCAGATGCTCCAGGCCTGGGGCGGGCCCGCGTCCTACCGGGGGGCGGACCTTTGTTATGAGGTCTCCGGCAACCCCGCGGCCCTGGAGCAGGCCATTGCCGTGACCGGCTTCCACGGACGGGTGGTTATCGGCTCCTGGTATGGCCTGAAAAAGGCGGACCTCAATCTGGGGGGCTCCTTTCACCGCAGCCGCATGCGGTTGATAAGCAGCCAGGTGAGCACCATCGCCCCGGAACTGAGCGGACGCTGGAGCAAGTTCCGGCGTTATCTCCTGGCCTGGCGGATGCTCCAGGAAATCGACCCTACCTCCCTGATTACCCATCGTTTTCCCCTGGTACAGGCGGACCGGGCTTATGAATTGCTGGACCAAAAACCGGCGGAAGCGTTGCAGGTGATTTTGACTTATTAAGCGAAGAAGCTTTCAGCTATCAGCCCTCAGCTTAAAGAAAGAGTTGTATGCAAATTTTTCTTTAGCTGAAAGCTGGTTGCTGACAGCTCTTTTTCCCTCTCAAAGAACCGAATCCACTAAGGAGTCTGCATGTACACTGTAGCAGTGGAAAGAAGCTTCGTAGCCCAGCATTTTCTCTTCGGCGGCGACTGGGGGCCGGAAAATCTGCTCCATTCCCACCCCTACCGGGTGGAGGTGCAGCTCCAGGGAGAGACCCTGGACAGCCATGGCTATCTGGTGGACATCGTGGACATCGATTACCATCTGGATGAACTGGTGGCCTACTTCCGGGACCGGAGCTTGAACGAACTGGCGGAATTTAACGGGCTGAACCCCAGCATCGAGCATTTTTCCCGGATTTTCCTCAAGTTACTGCGTCAACGTCTCTCCGCTCCTAATTTGCAGGCCCTGCGGGTCAAAATCTGGGAAACCGACATCGCCTGGGCCGCATACCAAGAGAAACTTCAGTGAAAATCGGCCTCCTCATTTACGGCAATCTGGATACCATTTCCGGAGGGTTTCTGTACGACCGCCTCCTGGCGCAGTATCTGGAGAGCCAGGGGGACCGGGTGGAGGTGGTTTCCCTGCCCTGGCCTTCATACGGCCAGGGGCTGCTGGACAACTTCTCCACGGCCTTGCGGCAGCGCCTGGAGCGGCTCGATTGCGAGGTTCTACTCCAAGATGAACTCATCCATCCATCCTTT
>JAKAGH010000010.1 GCA_021817645.1 Deltaproteobacteria bacterium | reverse complement strand
GAATGTAGTGGAAAAAATAGTAATCAATGATCGGTGATCAGTAAAAGAAAAAACTGTTCACTGATTACTGATCACTGATCACTTCTCTCGCAAGGCTTCCAAAATGCTCCGCATCGGCCCTGCAGGTTGGGACTATAAGGACTGGCAGGGGGTGGTCTACCCCCCGGGGTTGCAGGGCACGGACCGTCTCGCTTTTCTCGCCGCCTGGTTTGACGTGGTGGAGATCAACGTCACTTTTTACCGGCCCCTGGGGCCGCAGGTGGCCTCCCGGTGGCTGGGCGCGGTGGTGAACTCCCCCAATTTCCGCTTCACCGCCAAATTATTAAATCGCTTCACCCATGAACGGCAATTGCTGGCCGGAGAGGTGGAGCAGTTCCGGGCCGGTCTTCTGCCTTTACTGGCCGGGGGGCGCCTGGCCGCGCTCCTGGCCCAATTCCCCTATTCCTTTCACAACACGGCAGAGAACCGGGCTTATCTCCTGGAGGTCAAGGCGGCTTTTCAGGAATTTCCCCTGGCCGTGGAGGTGCGCCACCGTTCATGGCAGCGCCGGGAGGTGCAGGAATTCTTAAGGCACGCGGGCCTGGAGTTCTGTAACCTGGACCAGCCCCAGGTGTCGTACCCCCTGGGCGCGACCCAATGGGTCACCGGGTCCCTGGGCTATCTCCGGTGCCACGGGCGGCGGCAGAACGCGTGGTTCGAGTTCGAGAAAAACCGTCAGGCCCGCTACGATTATTATTATGGGCCGGAGGAACTGGAGGATTTGGCCGGTCGGACCAAAGAATTGATGAAAAAAGCCGGGGACGTTTACCTCATCTTCAACAACCACCCCGCGGGCCAGGCCATCGCCAACAGCCTGGAGACCAGCCACCTGCTGCTGGGGCGGTCTTTTACCCTCCCGCTCGGCCTCGTGGCTGCTTTCCCACGGCTGTCGGGCTGTCTGGGTGGTAATTAAAAGCTTTAAGCGATCAGCTTTCAGCTAAAAAGAAATTGAGCGGCGTATCGAAATGTAGGGGCGAACCTGGTGTTCGCTCCGGTCACTTTGATAACGAATTTGTCTCAGCCGTGGGACGGAAAAGTGAAACGCATCCCGCCTTCGGCAGTCGGGGTATTCAGCCAAAAGGCGGGATGCGCTGCGCTTTCCCGCCCTACAACAATTTTCTGCGGCATGCGGCCAGAGACGGCCGCCCCACCAACTTGGAACTTGGAACCTGGAACTATTTTTACTGCTCACTCCCCACAAAATTAACCAGCCCCAGCACCAACTCCACCATGGCCTCCAGGTCCAGGTTATCAATCACGTCCCCAGGCCCGTGGTAATGGGGATTGCGCAGATACGCGGTGTCCGTGAGCATGATGGCCGGGTATCCTTCGTCCCAGAAGTTGGCGTGGTCGCTGAGACGCACCTCCGGCAGGATATGCCCTCCCAGGGGCACGCTGAGGGTGACGGTGGGCAGGCCACAGCCCTGTTTCATAGCCCGTTCCAGCCGCTCCATCAGGGGCTTCGAGCGCCGGTCGCTCACCAAACCGAGAAAATTGCCGGTGGTGGGATAGCCCAGGAATTGTAGAGGAAAAATCAATTCCTGGCTCTTTGGCTCCCGGCGGTAGTAGCCCACCATCTCCAGGCAAAGCATGCCCAGGATTTTGTCTTTTCTCTTCCGGGCCTCCTGGGCATAGACCCGGCTGCCCATGTAGGGGGTGAAAAACGCGGGCGGCTCTTCAGTGGTGAAGCCGATGAAGGTCCAGGGCCTGGGCGGATTCAGTTTTTGGGCCAGGCGGGCCACCTCCAGGAGCACCGCCACGCCGCTGGCGTTGTCGTCCGCGCCGGGAGTGCCCGCCACCGTGTCAAAATGGGCCCCCAGGATGTAGTAGCCACCCGGGGCCTGCTCCCCGGCGACAACGTTGCTCACTTCCCGGCGCTGGTAGATGAAGGTCTGGCGCCGGGGCGCATAGCCCATTTTTTTAAAATTCTGGAAAACATAATCTTCCGCTTTCTGCAAATTTTCCGGCCGGTAGATGGAGCGGTCCCCCAGGGTGACGCTGAGATACTTCAGGTGGGAGGTCAAATTGTCCCGGATTTCTGCGCGCTTCATGGGTGCAGCCGACCCCGGAGCCGGAACTGAAATAAGCAGCACCAGCAGGAAGAGACAGGATAATCTAGCATCAAAACATCCATAAGCCAAAACTTTGGCGCATCCCCTGGCTGAAAAATTCCTCACAGCATTTTATCCAGTGCCGGCGCATCTGAAACCGGAATCAGAAAAAACCCCCTCTCCCCTTCGAGGGGAGAGGGCTGGGGTGAGGGGTGGCGTCTTCGGCTGCCCCACCCCCCTCACCCTACCCTCTCCCCCCTTGGGGGGAGAGGGTAAAAGCTCGAAGATTCAGGTAGATGATCAACTAGGCCGAGTCTCTTCTTTACCCAGATATTTGCTGCCCTTTTATCAAATATCTTCCGGCCACTATTGCCCCAACTCCCTTCAGAAAATGAGGCTTTTTAAGTCCCCCTTTCTTAAAGGGGGACCTAAGGGGATTTTGGTTTTCACAGCAACATCATTGGGAACACCATCTTTCTCATCACCTGATAGTTTGGGTTTTTTCGGCATTGTCCAGGAAATGTAAAGCCAGCCAGACGGTTTTCTGCCCCGGGTCGGTCCATTCCACCCGGTGGCGGCAATGGGCCGGGATGAGGAGATAATCTCCGGGATGCATGATCCTGACTCGGTCTTCTCCCTCAAATAGCAGGGCAGCCGCCCCGGTCAGCAGCACCACCCATTCCTGGGTCTCCTGGTCGTACCACTGGCCCGGCGGCGTCGCCTGGCCTGCGGAAATGATGCGCTCCAGATGAAACGCTGAGGTTTTTAAAATAACTTCGCTGATCTCCTGGGGGATTTCCGTGGTAATGCCGGAGAAGAGATTGTTGGTCAGCGGCTGGGGCAATTAATCTCTCCCCTATTCCCGCCTAAATAGAGACACACCCGCACGGGTGGCGGCCTGACGCAAGGCTTCATCGATTGTGGCTAAAGGAAAACCGCGGCGCATGGCCAGGAGAAGATAGGTGGCATCATATGTGGAAAGCCCATGCTCCCGGGCCAGCGCCAGGGTTTCTCCTAACATCTGCTCCGGTCTTTCTTTCTCCACCGTAATGGGAAGCTGCCAGAGAAGAGCCAAAAACTGCACGGTAGCTGCTTGATTGAGACGCCCGCGCCGTTCTGCGACTAAGAGGGCGTTGCCCACCTCCAGCGGCCAGATGGCCGGCACAAAGGCTTTGACATGGGCCAGTGATTCCAGAATCGAATCGGTGTAAGCGTTACCTTCGTCTTCAAAGGCCCAAGCCAAAGTGAGCGAGGCATCCAACACCAGAGCGGGCAGTGACATTATAGACGTCCCTCGTCAATCATCTGCCGTATTGACAGTCCAGCTAACCGATGCTCCTGGCGAAAAGTTTTGATGGCAGCAATGGCCGCTTGAGGATTCTGTTGGCGGGGCCCAGGCAAAGGGGTTAAAGCCGCCACCGGGACACCGTGTTTGGTGATGATGATTTCTTCCCCTCGAGCTACCTGCTCCAGCAACTGGGACAGACGGGTTTTCGCCTCATAGGCCCCTATTTGATTCATATTTGGCTCCTTAGACCGGTCTAAGACTAGTTTAGTATAAAAAACTGCCGATCTCAAGCACCAAGTATTGCAATTGAAATCTTCCCATAGTTATTCCTTTCGCTCCTGACACCGGCCAATCTCTCCTTGCAGCAAATGCCCCTCCGCATCCACCCGCATTTGCAGCACAAAAGGAAAGGGCCGCCCGGGGATGGTGAAGCGCAGGTCCACCCATTCCAGGAGAAAGTCGCCTGACTGGGCTTCGGCCCGGGCCAGCAGGGGAAAGCGGGCAAAATCCAGATAAGTCTCTAAAAGCCGCTGGGCGTCCGGGGCGTAAGCTGGAAGCGGCGCGGTTGCGGCCCGCCAATCCTGAACCATCAGGCTCTCCGGCGGCTGGTAGCCCCCCTCGGGCACCCGGGGACAAGGGATGTTCGCCGCGGCCGCCTGCACCTCCCTGATGCCCCCGTTCAGGCGCGGGCCTGCCAGATAAGGCAACTCCACCAGGGCCTGTTTGACTTCCCGGGGCTGCGCGGCGATGAGCTGCCAACGGCGGCAGGAGAAAGGCTGGGGCAACGCCGCCACCGTGGCCCCGGCCCGGGCTTCAGTACGAAAAACCTGGCGGGCCAGGTTTAGGGCCTGATGATGGTAGTGGCCGCAGATAAAGAGGTAAAACACCGCCCCGGCCAGGCAGACCTCGCCCACCCGGCGCCCCCAGCCGGGAGAGCAGAGTGCGGCCAGGGCTCCGGCCAACAAAATGAAAGTCAGATAAGGGTCAATGATGAAGACCAGGTCCAGGGTGAATTTGCGCCGGGACCAGGGGCTGAAGAGTTGCGTGCCGTAAGAAGTCCCCAGGTCCAAAAGGAGATGCGCGGCCACGGCCGCCAGTCCCAAAAGCAGCAGGGGCTGAAACCAGCGGGGGCCGCCCAGGGCCCGGCCGACGAAGGCTCCCAGCAAGGCCCAGAGCGGCAGGGCCAGCAAGGAGTGGGTGAAAGCCCGGTGGTAGCGGATATAAGTCAGCCGGTCGTTCATCCCCAAAAAATAATCCAGGTCCGGCAGCAATGAGAAGATCACCCCGGCCAGCGCGGCCCACCAGCGGGAAGGGGCAGGAATAAGCTGGGACAGCAGCAGACCGCTGGCCACATGGGTTACTGGATCCACGGCCACCTTCCCGTCTGGGTGCCGTAATGGGGGAACTGGCGCAGCAAGTCATCCCTAAGAGCCAGGGCGTCGGGATAGCGCTCCTCCACCTTTTTTTTCAGGCATTTCAGGATAATGTCCTCCAGCGGCGGGGGGATCTCAGGGTTTTCTTCCCGGGGCGGAATAGGCTCCTGCTCCAGGATCATGTCGATGAGCAGCTTCTCCACTTCGCTGTAGAAGGGCAGTTCCCCGGTGTAGAGCAGATACATGAGCACGCCGATGGCCCAGATGTCGCTGCGGCGCTCGCTTTCCCCCATAATCTGCTCCGGGGCCATGAAAGGCCGGGAGCCCACCACGGTGGCGCTGATGTCTTTGTCCTTGAGGATTTTGGCCGCGCCGAAATCCAACAGTTTCAAAACGCCGTCGGGCTGGATGATGATATTATTGGGCTTGATGTCCCGGTGCATGACCTGGTGCCGGTGGGCATGGGCCACCACCTCGATCAATTGCAGCACGATCCGCTCCACCAGGGGGCGGGGCAGCTCCTCCCCCAGCATGTCCGCCAAGGTCTTCCCGGCCGCGTACTCCTGGATCAGAATCAGTCGGCCGTCATCCTCCAGGGTGTTCACCAGACCAACCACCCCCGGGTGGGGTGCAAGCCTCTCACAGATGGCAGCCTCTTTTTTAAATTTGACGTTCGCCGCCTTCAGGAAGGGGATCTTGGCCACATATTGGCGCTGGGGGCCCATTTCCTCGGTGTCCACCACCAGCCACACCTCCCCGAAACTGCCTTGCCCCAACTTCTTGATTTTCTCATAGCGGCCGCCCAGCAGAGGGGTCAATTGCAACAGGGCCAGGTAATCCCGGGCGCTGGGCAGGAGATGCTCCACTAACCCCCTCAGAGCTTTCTTCAAAGTCGAAGGCGAACCCACCGGCTCCACCTTGAAGCCGTGCACCTCCGTCCCCGAAGACGGTAGGGCCACGTCATTGAGCAGCACCGGCACCGCTTTGCCTTCCCGGCTCTTGAGATGCACCTTGATATGCTTCACTTCCCCTTCCCGGCAGAGAATCTGGCGGAGCCGTTCCTGGTCCTCCGGGCCATAGAGCAGATCAGCCGTTGCCAGGGGCAGATTCAGGTCGCCTTTCGGCCCATAGCCCAGCAGACGGGCCAAGGTGGGATTGAGGGTATAAGAGCCGCCCTGGCGGTCGCAAAGAAACAGGGGCTGGGGGGTCTGATGAAAGATCAGGTTAAATTCCTCCTGGGAGGCCACCAGGAGACGCCGGTCATCCTGGAGCTTAAGCAGCACGGCCACCCGGGCCAGGACTTCCGCAGCCCGGAAGGGCTGTACCAGGAACTCGTCCGCGCCGCTTTCCAGGGCCCGGGCCGCGGCCCCGGCTTCGAATTGGTCCAGGGTGACAATCAGGGGCACTTCTTTGAAGGCCTCCTGGGACTTCAGCCGGTGCACCGCGTCGTACGTTTCCGGTGATTCATCCAGAACGATCATCAGGTCCGGGATAGAAAAACCTTCCCCCAGCACCTCCGCCAGGGAAACAAAATCCACTTCATAGCCGTTCCCGGCCAGAATCGCAGCCAGTTCCCGGGACGCCGCGGTCGCCTCCCCGGCCAAGACAATGCGTAGGGTCACCCTGATGACCTGCCTATCTAGAAGATACCGATATTTTCCCATGATTCCGAAGATTTAGCAAGAAACGATTTCAGCCGGACCCTGTTCCCCGATTGACAAAATTTCTTAAGAAATCTATTATCTTCCTAGTAACACAGGTTTTTACCGGAAAAGGAAATTCATGAAACCGGATTATGTCCATGGCTATTCAGCCAAAGAAAATCAGCGCCTGCAGGATCAGGCCTCCACGTTGACCGATCTGCTGCATGCAGATTCCCTGTTTCCTCCGGGCAGCCGGATCTTAGAGGCCGGCTGCGGCGTCGGCTCCCAAACCTTGACCCTGGCCCAGCAAAATCCCGGGGTTTCTTTCACCTCCGTCGACGTCTCGGAATTGTCCCTGGAGCAGGCCCGGCGCCGCATTCAGGCTGCTGGTCTCAATAATGTGCAGTTTCAACAGGCCGACATTTTTCGTCTTCCCTTCGATCCGGAAAGTTTTGACCACGTTTTCGTCTGTTTCGTGCTGGAGCATTTGCCAGACCCGGTGGCCGCGATCATCGCCCTGCAAAAGATGTTGAAATCCGGCGGCACGATGACGCTGATTGAAGGAGACCACGGTTCCGCGTATTTCCACCCGGACAGTGAAGCCGCGCATCAGGCCATTCAGTGCCAAATCAGGCTGCAAGCCGGCATAGGCGGCAATGCCCTGATCGGCCGGGAGTTGTACCCCTTGCTCCGGAAATCGGGTTTCAAGGATATCCGGGTATCACCCCGCATGGTTTATGTGGACGCCAACAAACCGGAGTTGGTCGATGGTTTCATCCGCAAGACCTTTACGGCCATGATCGAGGGGGTCAGGCAAAAAGCCCTGGAGGCCAAAATGATCGACGCCGCGACCTTCGACCAGGGTATCCGCGATCTTTACCGGACCGCGGATTTGCCCGGGACTTTTTGCTATACGTTTTTCAAAGCCGTCGGTGTCAAATGATCGTTATATCCTTATGCTGCCTATCTACCTAAAAGATCAAGACTTCACCCCGCCGGACGATCCCCTTTATTATCTCCTCTCCAGAGACGGGCTCTTTTTGGTTAAGAGCACCCCTTTCTTTGCCGCGGCGGTGCCCGCCCGGGGCATCCCCTGGCTGGAGGCCCAGGAGCCGGAGGTGCGCCTCACCGCACCGCCGCTGCCCGCGGCCCTGCTCCTGGAGGCCCTGGCATTTTTCTGTGAGGTCTACACCCGGTATAAAAGCGAGGCCGTGGTCCTGCTGGCCTGGCGGGAAGCCACCCGGACCTATGAATTGGTCGTCCCCCATCAGACCGTGGGCGGCGGCCATTGCGACTACGAAGTCAAGGAATTCCCCGGGGGCCTGATGCGCCTGGGCACCATCCACAGCCATGCGGGCCTGGAAGCCTTTCACTCTGAACGGGATGAGGCCGACGAACGCCATGAGGACGGTTTTCATCTCACCCTGGGCAATATTGACGCTGAGTTAACCATCTCCTGTTCCGTGGTGGTCCAGGGCCTCAGGGGCATGATCCCTCTTGAGCAACTGGTGACCCCCTACCCCATCCCCTGGGACCAGGCCCCCCCGGACGCAGACTGGGCGGCAGAGGTGGAGAGCAAAGTCACCCCCCTGCCCCGGCCCATCGAGTTTGGGACGTGAGGAAGTGAGCTGTAAGCAGTGAGCAGTTGGTGGCACAGGCTTTCCAGCCTGGGCGGATAAAACTATAGAAGCAGCCGATAGAAGCTAAGGAATTGGTGGGCAGTGCCCGCCCTACATTAACTTATTGCTACTTGGCTGCGAAGAACGCACCTTCCATTTGCAAATATTTGCGCCTTTGCGTCTTTGCGTCTTTGCGTGAGATTCAATAGTTACAGACCAAGACTGATTACTTACTGCTCACTGCTCAGCGCTTACTGCTCACTCTCCAAGGAGTTCCTATGCTGGAAATCAAGGCCATCGGCATCGGCGGCATCGGCTGTGCGTTGCTGCCGTTTCTCTGCCGGTATTTGCAGTATTCCGGGGCAAAGGCCCGGCTCACCCTGATTGACGGCGACCGCTTCGAGCGGGCCAACGCCGCCCGCCAGTCTTTCAGCCACCTGGGGAATAAGGCGGAGGTCAAGGCCCGGGAACTGGCCCAGGAGTTTGACAGCCTCTCAGTGCGCGCCGTGCCGGAGTTTGTCACTGAGGCTAACGTCTCCCGCCTGATTAAGGAAGGCGAAGTGGTCTTTCTGATGGTGGACAACCACGCCAGCCGCAAATTGGTGAGCGGCCACGCCGCGACCCTGGCCGGGATCACCCTCATTTCCGGGGGCAATGACTTTGTGGACGGCAACATCCAGGTTTACGTGCGCCGGGAGGGCCGGGACCTCACCCCCTCTTTAAGCCGCTACCACCCGGAAATCGCCCAGCCCCGGGACCGCAACCCCGCGGACCTCTCCTGCGAGGAACTCATGGCCGCGGGCGCGCCCCAACTCCTCTTCACCAACCTGATGGTGGCCGCCTTGATGCTCAACGCCTTCTATGCCTGGAGCCAAGACCGCCTGGCCTACTCCGAAGTCTACCTGGATATCCTGGAGAACCTCACCCGCACAGTGGCCCGGCCGGTATAAAGGGCAGTAAGCAGTAGCACAGGCTTTCCAGCATGTGCGGATAAAACTTTCATAGCAGTTCCGCATGGACCTGCGGCTTACCCGCAAAGCATGAAAAGGTCAGGTGGGGCGGGCCTCCGTGCCCGCCGGGCGCCTGGCGGGCAGTGACGGCCACGCCACCAACTTGAGACCTATGCGAAAATAGACTTTGGGTCTGACAAGTAGCAGTATTATCCCCCCCTTTGAAAACTGATTATCACCTACAAGTTCGTAGGTTCTTAATTTAGGGGAGTATTGGTGGCGCAGGCTTTCCAGCCTGCGCAGGTTTTTCTGCGCAGCCTGGAAAGGCTGCGCCACCGGATATAGAAACTTGTGGGTAAGGATAATCTCTGAAAAAGGGGGGCCTTCTCCCCAAAAAGAAAGGGAAAGCCGGAACCTCCGGCTTCCCCCGCAAAAATTTGCCACCTGGCCGAGTGCGGGCCGAAATGCCGCGCCCTCTATCCTATCCCACCTCTTCCACCGGCGCCTTTTTCTTCTTTATGGCCCTTTTCATCTTTTTCCTGGCCTTCGACTTCGGCTCCGGTTTCACGATTTCTACCATGAAATCATATTGCTGGCACATGAAGGCATAGTTTCTGGGATTAGCGAAGATCTTCATGCAGTAAAAAGGCTTACCGGCATGATAAGCCGTCAGATCGAACCGGCGCACCCAGGAGGTATACTCGATCCAGCCCCTGGCCGGGATTACCAGATTAGCGCCGCTGTTGCCCGACGGGACCTCCACCTCATATTTGGTCTTATTTTTAATGATGCCGGTATAGCGGCGCACCTGCTTGCCCTTTTGCAAACTCACAGGTATAGGCAAATCGCGCATATCCGGCAAGGCCGCCTCCACATCTTGCTCGGGATTAAAAACCAGGGGATCATCGCTGGCTTCGCTGCCAATGAGGCTCTTTTGCCCGCCATAAGAGGTCAGCGGCACTCCTTGGCGCTCACTGGCGCCCATGCCGCAACCAACCACAAACACCATTAATACGGTGAAGATAATGATCTTTTTACCCATGGCCCGCCGCCTTTATTGAATGGGTTGGTAGCCGAAGGAAGAAGGCAGCCGGGATTGACTCGCAGCCGCGGGGTAGTTGCTTCTCCTGGGCAAGGGCTTCTGGTCAAACTCGTATTCGACGATGCCCCCGGTTTCATCATATTTGACCGATTTTAATTTCTTGCTGTAATTGATCATGGCCACCGCTCTGGCAAAGTTATAAGGGCTAATGGGCGGCGGGCCGGAAGTCACCGCGATCGCACCCCCGCCAAATCCGGCGTTCCCGCCGGAGCCAGCCCCCCCGCCGGCGCCGCCGAGGGCAAAGCTGCCCGAGGGGCCGGAACTGCTGTTGCTGTACTTGCCGGATGCAAAGCCGTCGAGTTGATCGGTATCGATGTATTCAGTATGTTGAAAAGAAGCGCATCCTGCAAATAGCAAACCCATCATGACCAATAAACCCATAATCTTCATTGCCTGCCCCCCACCTGGGTATTTAGTTTTCGATTAAGAACTTCTCAGCAGTTTGTCAAGAAATTTCTTTAAAATCGGTCATTATTACCAATAAAACCAGGGCGCGGGACAATTATCCCGCTTCCTAGATTATTTCGGTAGTTGTGGTGAATTCCTGAAATAAAATTGCGGGGGCTGGTGATTTGGGTGCATCTTGTTCCCAAGCTGTGCTCGGGAATGCCTTGCAGGCCAAGCTTAGCTTGGCGGCCATTGCCGTTTCCAAGTGCAACTTGGGAACGAGTTAGCGAATGTAGGGTGCGTCTCACGCACCATCCTTGGCGCGTAGGACGCGCCCTACGAAGTACTGCGCATCAAGACTTTCAGTAGCAGCAGGCGAATCGTCGCGGGCGTCCCGCGCGCCCGGTAATTCGCACAGGCTGGAAAGCCTGTGCTACCGCCCGGAACTTTTTGGAACAGTTTCTCATGGGCCTTTGGCCCACCCGCAAAGCATGAAAGGTTGGGTGGGGCGGGCCCCTGTGCCCGCCGGGCGCCTGGCGGGCACGGAGGCCCGCCCCACCAACTTGGAACCAGGAACATGCACTTTTCGAGGCAGGGAAAATAATGTAGCGCGCCAAAGAAAGGTGGGCAGTGCCCACCCTACAGGAAAAGGGCGGCCCCGTGGGACCGCCCCTGATGTGATTGTCTTTCCAGCGCTTATGATTGTCGGTTTTAAGTCCCCCTTTTTCTAAAGGGGGATTTAGGGGGATTATCAGGCGCTTATCAAATCCCCCCTAACCCCCCTTTTTCAAAGGGGGGGATAAGAGCTCCTTCTAATCAGGCCCAAAACCTATTTTTCATCGGCCTGCTAACAAGCAACTATCAACTGATCACTGGCCACTGGCCACTGGCCTACCGTTTCAGGGACAGGACCTCCTCCAGCAGGGTGTCGCTGGTGGTGATGACCCTGGAGTTGGCCTGGAAGTCCCGCTGGTAGATGATCATGTGCACGAACTGCTCGCTCAGGTCCGTATTGGACTGCTCCAGGGAGTTGGAGGTGATGGAGCCCAGGCCGTTGGTGCTGGGCGCGCCGGTCAGGGGCACGCCGGAGTCCTGGGTCTCGGTGTACATGTTGGAGCCTTCCCGGTGCAGCTTGGTGGGGGCGTTGAACCGGGCCAGGGTGAGCTGGTACAGGGGCGTGATCTGGCCGTTGGAATAGGAGCCGGTGATGATCCCTTCGTTATTGATGGAGACCCGCTGCAGATAGCCGGGGCCGTAGCCGTCCTGGGACGCGTAGTTGGTCACCGAGGACGCGGCGTACTGGGTGGTGCTGCCGCCGGAGGTATTTTTCAGGTTGAGGGTGGTCTGATTAGTGGTGGTATCGCCCGGGATGTTATAGGCCGAGAGGTCGATGGAGTATTGACCATTGGAAGTAAGATTGCCAGTGTTGTCAAAAATCAAATTGGCTGGGTTACCTACATTCCCAGGGTTGGAGACACTATAATCATTAACATGAACATCATTACCATCCAGGCTGGCGGTGACCTGCCAGTCATTGTCGCTGGTGGCAGTGGTACCAGCCGCCCAGCCGGTAGTGCCTGCTCCTGGCGGGGTTGCCCCCGTCCAAGCACCGCAACTGATGGTCAGGGCACCGGCAGTAGTGGTGCTTGCTTCGGCCCTGAAGGGGCCTGCGGCAGAAGAAGTAGTGCCAAATTCAGCAAGGGCAGCAGCGGTTTTTTGGGCCACCACTGCCGCACTGTCTGTGCTATTAACTTGAATTCCATTACCCACACCCGCAGCAGGGATAGCGGTCAAACCCGCGGGCGCCGGATCTGTTCCAACTCCGTCAACCATGTACCAAACGTAATAATTTGTAGTGCCGTTAGAAATGGTCCAATATTTGCCCGTTGCACCCGCCAAACTCGCTCCGGTCCCGCAAGTTACGCTGGCATCTTGTTGAGTGGCAAGTTTCGTATAAGTCATGTCCAGGGTGTGGGAATTGCCCGTGGTGTCATAAACGGAGATGGCCGAACTATAGAAGTTGGGCGTCGAGGTGGAAGTGGTGGCGGCGTCCAGGTTGAGGACCATGTCCACACCGGTGCTGGACTGGGGCGGACTGAAATTCTGGGAGATGGTGATGTCCGTATCCGTGCCGCTGGGGCTGCCGTTGACCATCTGCTTGCCCTGGACCCGGTAGCCGTGGGCGTTGACCAGGTAGCCGTCCTTGTTCAGGTTGAAGTTGCCGTCCCGGGTGTAGTAGACCGCCCCGGCGGCCGGCTCCTTGACGATGAGGAAGCCGGTGCCGGTGATGGCCACGTCCACGTCGTCGGCGCTGGTCTCCAGGGAACCCTGGGAGAAGATGGGAGTGATCTGGGAGATGCGGGTGCCCCGGCCCTCCTGCCCCGGACCGGAACCGGTGGACACCATCTGGGCCATCAGGTCCTCGAAATTCACCTGGCTGTACTTGAAGCCGGTGGTGCTGAGGTTGGCGATGTTGTCCCCCAACACCCCCATGGCCTCGCCGAAGCTGCTGAGGCCGGTTAAACCTGTATACATCGCGCTGGAAATTGACATATGCTAGCCCCTCCAAAAGGCCTGGATTGGGGGCCGCCTGCGGACGGCCCGGGTTGTCGATTTAGGCGTCATCCACGGAAATAATATTGTCCAGGGTGACCAGTTTGCCGTTGATTTTCAGATAGACTTTGCCCGAATCCTGGAGCACTTCCTCCACTTTGCCGGTAACCAGGCCGGCGGTGTCCAAGGTATTGCCCTTGGAGTCCAGGGCGTTCACCTGGAAAGAATAAGTGCCGTCTGCCACCTTGTTGCCGCTGTTATCCTTGCCGTCCCAGGAGATCTGGTTCTCGCCGGCGTTCTGGCCGCCCAGGTCCATGGTGCGCACCACCTTGCCGCTGCTGTCCAGGATAGAGACCTTGACCGAAGACGCAGCGCTGCCGAGGACGTAAGACATATCACCCGCGGTGCCGCTGGCGACCTGGAAGATATTCCCCTGGGCCTTAACTGTTTTACCCAGGAGGGAGAGCCCCTGGGTCATCTGCTGGGCGCCCTGGAGATTCGTCATCGAGGTGCCCAGGTTGCCCATGGTGGTGTTGAGGTTGATCAACTGCTCCAGGGAGCTGAATTGGGACAGTTGCGCCACGAAGTCCTTGGGGTCTTGCGGACTCAAGGGGTCCTGATACCGCAATTGGGTGGTCAGGAGCGTGAGGAAGTCCTCTTTGCCCATAGTAACACCGCCGGTGAGCGCCCCCGAGCTGGAATTGGACGTGCTGCTGGTGGTAGTATTGCTGGTGGTAGTAGGGATACTGGAGACGGATATGCTCATAGTCCTAATCCTCAAAGAGGTTAATCAAGCAAAACAATCAATGCCTCCGTTCCCGGTCCAACGCGGCCGCCGGGGGGTGGAGGGTTGTTCCCAACTGTCGGCTTCTTTTTTGCCGGACTGCCGCTGGTCACCGGAGTTCTGGTCAAAGTTAAAGTTGGGTTGCTGTCCCTGGGCCGCCTCATCCTGGTGGTGGAACTGAAACTGGGTCAGGATCAGGCCTTGCTGGCCCAGGGCCTGGGCCAACTGCTGCACCCCGGAATTTCCCGCCTCCGCCACGGCCGCGTGGGGGGTGATGGCGGTGATCTCCACCGCCTGGCCCTTCAGGTTCAGCGTCAGATCGAGTCTCCCCAGAGTCGGGGGATTGAGGGTTAAGGTGACCTGGTTCTCCCCGGGGCGAAGATTTCCCAAAACCCCGGATTGGACCTGGGCCCACAGGGCTTCCTTGACCTCAGGGGTCAGATAGGGGACGGCAGCCGTGGTCTGCCCCCCGGCTACTTCCCAGGTCGCGGCCTGGCCAGTCTGCTGGGAGGCGTGGCTGCTCAGGAAGGCAAAAAAACTTTGCATATCGGCAGCCCCGTTATTAGGGTTGGCAGTGGCGGTCATGCTAGCTGCCTGGGCCTGGGCCTGCACCTGAGATTCGAGATTTTGCCCCAAATTGCCGCTGCCTTGCCCATGCCCCTGGCCCGCATCATTCTGCGGCGACAAGGGCACCTTCTGGACGCGGACCCCTTGCGGCAGGTAGAGAGGTTTGGCGCCCTCCTCCCCCTGGGGGGTGGGCTGGGGTGATAGCTGTTCCAGCGCGGCCCGCAAATCCGCCTGGTTGGTGGGGCTGGGGCCCGAAGTCAACTTCTGGACCACTTCCGGGTCCATGCCGGCCTGGGTCAAAAGCTGCCGCCACTTTGCCAGATCTGCTCCCCCGTCCAGAAGGGGGGCGGACTTATAGGCGGATTTACCTGACTGCTGGATGAGCTGCCATACCTGGGTCACGGGCACGCCGTCGGGAAAATTCTGCGCGTTCAGATCCTTCAGGGCATCCGGCGGCACCCCCAATTTTTGCAGCGCCTGGCGTAAATCTCCCAGGGATTGGGCGGGTATGGTCAAGTTCTGCCACTGGCTTTGATAATCGGGTTGGCTGGCAAGGTCCTGGGCCACGGTCAGTTGTGACCCGGAAGCCGTCAGGGCCTGTTTCACCGTGGTTTTGAGGCTCTTCTGCCAGGTAGCCTGCACCTCCGAGGCTGTCAGCCCCTGTTCCTGAACCTGGGAAGCATTCAGCAGGGTTTCCACCTGCTCCGGGGGGATGCCAGCTTTCTGGAGAAAGGCCTGCACTTGCTGCAGGCGCTCCGGCGTCAGTTTCAGGGTCTGTCCCGGCTGCTGATTTATGAGATCATTCAGTGCCTTTAAGACCGGAGGCATCTCCAGGTTGACCGTGGACTTGGCCACCTGGGAGGGTGTTGCCTGGGTCAGCTGGGCCAACTGGGCCTTCTGGGAAGAATCCTGGCAGGCATTTTGCCAGGCGGCCTGCAGGTCCTGGGCAGTCAACCCCTTGGTCTGAAAACTATCCGAATTTATCAGGCTATCCACCTGAGCCGCAGGGAGTCCGGCCTGCAGGAGATAGCCCTTCAACTCCTGGACCTGTTCCGGGGACACCTTCAGGCTCTGCCCCGGCTGCTGGTCCAAAAATTCCATCAAGATCTTCAGAGGCTCCGGCATTTGGGTATTTGGCTGGACCACCGCGGCCGCGAGCGCCGGGTTAGTATCCGCGCTTTTCCCGGACACCCGGTTGGCCCCGGTCTGGGCGTCCACCAGCAAACGCGCGGCGCTGGTCTGGCCAGTTCCGCTCGCGGAACTGCGGATGGCGCTCCATTTCGCCCGGTTATTCAGGACCTCGGTATTGGCGGCCGACGATACGGGCCGGGCCTGGCCCAGTTGCGACTTGAGCCCAGAGGAGCTGGTCAAACTCCGGGACGCCATCCGCTGCTGGAGCATGGACTGGAACTTGTCCTTATCAGGGAACCCCTGGGCCTTCGGGGTCGACAAGGACATGACGTTCAGATTTGGGGGGGTGACACCTGCTGCCTGCATTCCTCCTCCAACGCGCGGAATTCAACTCTGCCCGAAGGGTAAGCAAGGGGCGTGCCAGAGGAAACTTAAAGAATTGTTTAATAAAATTCGATTCGGGGGCAAAACGCGCCTGGCCCAAACCGGCAAAATCCGCCCACCGGCTAGGGCAAAAAATGCCGCTTGGAGGCGGTTTTCAGTTTTCTGTTTTCTGTTTTCGGCTGGAGGAATAAAGATAGTCAATGGGTTAACTGGTATGCCGATTTCTTCCATGAATGAAAATGATATAATGACAAAATAATCTTAGGAGAGCCGCCCATGTGCATCCGGCTCACCCAGAAAATATGAAAAATTCATAGTGGCGGGCGTCTCGTCCGCCCTGGTATCCGCCCAGGCTGGAAAGCCTGCGCCACCAACTTGATCCTATTTTGCCTCTTGCTTTGCGCCTTTGCGTCTTTGCGTGAGGTCAATCTTTTCAGAAGCAGGTTATTGAAATCGAATCTTAGGGAAACCATGAAACGTAGAGCCACCAGAGCCATTTATCTCGGACCGGTCCGGGTCGGGGGCGCGGCCCCGGTGATGGTCCAGTCCATGACCAACACCGATACCCGCCAGGTCGAAGCCACCCTGTCCCAAATTCAGCGGCTGGCAGCCGCGGGCTGCGAAGTCGTGCGCCTGGCCGTGCCGGATATGAAAGCGGCCCGGGCCTTCGGCGAGATCAAGGCCCAAAGCCCCGTGCCCCTGATTGCCGACATTCACTTCAACCCGCGCCTGGCCCTGGAGTCCCTGGAACAGGGGGCCGATGCCATCCGCATCAATCCCGGCAACCTGGGAGGAGTACAAAAAACGCGCCAGGTGGTGAAAGCCTGCCAGGCCAAGGGCGTGCCCCTGCGCCTGGGGGTGAATGCCGGGTCCCTGGAAGCGGACCTGCTAGCCCAGTACGGCGCGCCCACGGCCGAAGCCCTGGCGGCCAGCGCCCTCAGGTGGGTGCGGCAATTCGAGGACTGGGGCTTCTACGATTTCAAGATTTCCCTGAAATCCTCGGATGTCCTGGTCACGGTGGAGGCCTACCGGCAGTTGGCCCCCCAGGTGGATTATCCTTTCCACCTGGGCGTCACCGAGGCCGGCGGCCTCATCGCCGGCACGGTGAAATCCGCGTTGGGCATCGGCCTGCTTCTGGCCGAGGGCATCGGCGACACCCTGCGGGTTTCGCTGACCCGGGACCCGGTGGAAGAGGTGCGGGTGGCCTACGAGATTCTCCGGGCCTTACACCTCCGGGAGCGGGGGGTGGAACTCATCTCCTGCCCCACCTGCGGCCGTTGCGGCATCAACCTGTTTTCCCTGGCCGAAGAGGCGGAGCGCCGCCTGCTCAATATCACCGCGCCTTTGAAGGTGGCCATCATGGGCTGCGTGGTCAACGGCCCCGGCGAAGCCCGGGAGGCGGACGTGGGCATTGCCGGCGGTAAAAAAGTGGGCATCCTCTTTAAAAAAGGGCAGATAGTGCGGAAAGTCCCGGAGAAAGAGCTGCTGGCCGCGCTCCTCCAGGAAGTGGAGGCCCTCACCGGCGAAAAAGTGGGGGAGTAATAAAGGACCTGGCCTCAGAAATTCTCACGCCAAGACGCATAGGAAAGGCGCAAGAATTTGAGATATATAGGCCGGCTGCAGCCGGCCTTTTATTTCCTTGCAAATTCTGAGCTTTTTCCATCTCTTTGAATGGAAGCCATTTCAAACCTCAACCATCCTAATTTGTCATTCTGAGCGCAGCGAAGAATCTAGTATTTTCGAAGCGTTGAGATCCTTCACTGCGTTAAGGATGACAGAAGAAGAGGTTTTGCAACGGCTTCTCAGGTAATATGGACCTTCTAAACATCATTCGCATCTAGGCGTGCGACCTTCATTTTCCCTTCTTCCATTATCTTGCGTCTTGGCGTCTTAGCGTCTTGGCGTGAGATATTCTTAATCCCTGGCCCCCGGCTTCCTCGCCCAAAAGACATACTGGGGCATTTCCTTCCCGCCCATGAAGGGGATGGGCGCCAAAATGGTCTCGGCCCGGAGCAGGCGGCAGCTGGGAAATTGCCCCTGTATTTCTTCCGGGGTGGGAAAATGATGGACCATTTCCCCGTCCGGGGTGGCGATGTCCACCAGGGTGCCGGGCTCCAACTCCCGGGTCTCGGGCAGGCGCACCATTTCCCCGGCCTCCCGGGGGGAGAGGTAGACGAACAAAAACCCGCCGGGCGCCAGCACCCGGTCCAGCTCCCGGCAATACTCCTCAAAGGTCCGGGTATAGCCGTGGTTGATGACGTTGATGCTCACCACCAACTGCAGGGCCCCGGCCGGGAAAGGCAGCCGCAGCAGATCGGCCTGCACCAGTTGCGGCCGGTGGGCCCAGGCCCGCAGCTTCTCCTGTAATCCCTCCAGGACCGCCATTTCCCGGTCCACCCCCCAGACCTCGAACCCCGCTTGGGCCAGGGGCAAAAGATGCCGCCCCGCGCCACAGCCCGCGTCCAGGACCCGGCGGCAGCCCGCGGCCTGCACCGCCGGCAGCACCGCCAGCAATTCCGGATTGGGCTTAAGCCGCTGCATCTCCGGCGCAGCAAAAATTTCTTTCCAGTCGGGCATGGTTATTTACCTTTGTATAACTTTTTGTATTAACCCACCCAAAGCAGCTCCAACTATTGCACCAAGGCATTCGACAATGATAATTACTAAAGCAATAGCAATACATATACCGAGAAAGTAACCATGATTTCCCAGCCCAAGACTTAGAAACATTATTCCCAGATAACCGCCCATAGGCGAAGTAACTATTCCATAATATATTGCATATGGCGATATTAAAACGCTTCCTGCTATACCTCCCCAGATTTGCCCTATTTTGAGATATTTCTTAATGAAGAAGTTCTCTACAATATACCCTGAAACCATACCTCCAATGACTACCGACAATATCATTCCAAGTCCTACTAAAGAGAGCCACTTTTCATATCTAATCTCATTTTTAATTGGCAAAACGTGGTAAATCATTAATAGAACAGCTATGATAAATCCTATTATAATTCCAACTTTATTTGTTACGATTCTTTTCAGCATTTCTTAATTCTCTCAACTTATGATACCCTTAAAATCAGATTTTTCCGTCCTGATTCAGGCTCAGCAGTCCTCAATGCTTCCCCTGGCCTAACCCCCAGGTGTATTCATTGATACATTATCGGTCCCCTGCCTCCCCTCAATTTTCTTCTCTTCCTGGAACCTTCTGTTTATAATCACTCGGTACTAATCTCAATTTCCTGAATCTAGCCCGGTAAAGCCAATTTTTATGACGCCGGACCAAATCTAATTTGATTTAAGAGGTGACCCATTATGATCCCCCGTTACAGCCGCGAAGTCATGGCCCGCATCTGGACTGAAGAGCACAAATTCGCCACCTGGCTGCAGGTGGAGCTGGCCGCTTTGGAGGCCATGGCCGCCCACGGCATCATCCCCAAAGAAGCAGCGGCTCGCGCTCGCGCCGGGGCGGTCTGCGACGTGGAGGCCATCCTCGAGATCGAAAAGAAGACCCACCACGACGTGGCCGCGTTCGTGGACCAGGTGGCCCAGTGCCTGGGCGAGGACGGCCGCTTCTTCCATTTCGGCCTCACCTCCTCGGACGTCCTGGACACGGCCCTGGGCCTGCGCCTGAAGGAGTCCGCGGACCTGCTCCTGGCCGACGTGGACGCGCTGCTGGTGGTGCTCCAGGAACAAGCCTATACCTATCAAGACCTGGTAATGGTGGGCCGCACCCACGGGGTGCACGCCGAACCCATCACCCTGGGCCTGAAATTCGCGCTCTGGTATGCCGAATTTCAGCGCCACCGGGAGCGCTTACAACAAGCCCGGAAAGCCGTGGCCGTGGGCAAGCTCTCCGGCGCGGTGGGCACCTTTGCGCACCTGCCCCCGGAAGTGGAGGCCGCGGCCTGCGCCGCCCTGGGCCTGGAACCGGCCAGCATCTCCACCCAGATCATCCAGCGGGACCGGCACGCGGAATTTTTTACCACCCTGGCCCTGGTGGGCGCCAGCATCGAAAAGGTGTCCCTGGAGATCCGCCACCTGCAGCGCACCGAGGTGCGGGAGGCGGAAGAGGCCTTCGCCGCGGGGCAAAAAGGCTCCTCAGCCATGCCCCACAAGCGCAATCCCATCCTCTCCGAGAACCTCTGCGGCCTGGCCCGGCTGCTCCGGAGCAACGCCCTGGCCGCCCAGGAGAACGTGGCTCTCTGGCATGAACGGGACATCAGCCACTCCTCCGTGGAAAGGATCATCGCGCCGGACTCCACCGTGCTCCTGGACTTCATGCTGGCCCGCTTCACCCGGCTGCTGAAAAACCTCCAGGTCTATCCGGAAAATATGGCCAAGAACCTGGACCTCACCCACGGCCTGGTCTACTCCCAGGCCCTGCTCCTGGCCCTGATCAAGAAAGGCCTGCAACGGGACGAGGCCTACCGCCTGGTGCAGCGCCCGGCCATGCAGGTCTGGCAGGAAGGAGGGGAATTTGTCCAGCGGGTGCAGGACGACCCGGAGATCAGAAAGCACCTGTCTTCCCAGGAGATCGCGGCCATTTTCGATCTCCAGCACTACCTGAAACACATTCCCGCCATCTTCGCCCGGGTCTTTGGGAAATAGGGTTGAGGGAGAGTCAAAGGAAAAGATAGTAATCAGTGACCAGGGAAAATCTCTTTTGACTCTTTCTCCGAGGTATTTCCCATTAAGACTGGACCAATTTCATGAATATTATCTATCAATTTATGGAATGGCTCGGCTACAGCCATCCGCTCCATCCTCCCCTGGCGCATATGCCCATCGGCCTGGTGGTTGGGGCGTTGGCGTTAGGTCTGGCCGGTTGGTGGCGGAAGCGGACCGATTGGCTCGCCGCGGCGCGCTATTGTCTAGTGGTTGCCTTGATTTTCCTGATCTTCGCGGCTGTGGCGGGCTATCTGGATTGGCAGCATTATTATGCCGGCGCTTGGCTGTTTTACATCAAAATTAAGCTCATCCTAACCGGGGTGCTCCTGATTTTCCTGGTTATGGCGGTTACTTGGGGCAGAAAAGCCGCGGCGGGCGCCCAGAGACATTTGTCCCTTTACACCCTT
>JAKAGH010000249.1 GCA_021817645.1 Deltaproteobacteria bacterium | reverse complement strand
CGGATTGCAACAGGGATAGAACCCGAATATCCTCGACATAGCGCTGCAACGCAAAGCCGATAATGCAAGCAGCGCCGCTAATGCCGGGGATGTAGTTGGCCAGGGCCTTTGCTTCGGGGACATTGAGGGATATGGTCTTCCGGACGAATTGCCGGTCCCTCCAGCCGGGCTCCACCAGGCGCGGCCGCCGTTCTGCGCGCTGCTTGCCCTGCTCTGCCTGCTGAGGCTTATTCTTTCGCCTATTCCATGCCATAAGCCCTCTCCTTTACTTCGTATTTAGTTTTCGCATTTAGTTAAAGAAATACCTACCATAGGGGATTTTCTATTTAGGGATGGAAAGCTGCTAATCTTGGTGAGCTTTTCGAATTTAAAGGGGAAAAATAAAAAAAAAGATGAAAAGCTATAGTTAAATTTGAAGGATTTAGCCGCCAATTAATTTTTGAATGGGATAAGGTCCATCGTGCAGGGGTTAATTCCTCTGCCTTAACAATTCAACCAAAGCTTTTCAAAGTGATGCGGGCCACTTTGAGCGCCGAATTTGGCGCAGCCGCTTTAATAGCGGCTCTGCTCGCAGAAAAAAGGAAATGGCCGCCCTCAGATGGTGGCCGCTAAAAAAAGAAAGGCTGCCTTTAATAGGCGGCCGCTAAAAGAGAGAGTGGCTGCCCATAGATGGCGGCCGCCATGCTCCATCGCTGGGGAAATCATTCCCTGGCCGGAGCGCATGATTTCCTCCTGCCACGGATATCGTGAAGGAGATGTTCATGCAAGGCAGCAAGGTAAGTTTCTAAGCTGCCTAAACGAAGTTAGGGATTAATTGTAAAAACCCAATCAGGGGGCAAGAGAGAAGTTATCCCCCTGACAGGGGATACGTGTCTCTGCCCTCGATCAATTCAAAAAAGGAGGAGGAGACATTGAGCTCACAAGACATTTCGCAAACCCCTTTAGAAAGGGAGGAGGAAATCAAACTCAAGACAGAGGGCTCCTCTGTCATCCAAGATGACAGAGAGATTGCCGGTGACCTGAATCTCAGCCCCAATTCCCTCGTAGTGTTGAAAAAACGCTACCTGAAAAAGAACGACGAGGGTGCAGTTGTCGAAGAGGCTGCGGACATGTTCCGGCGAGTGGCAGAAACAATCTCCCGGGTGGATTTGCTTTATGATCCCCAGGCAGACGTTGAAGCCACTGTCCAAGAATTCTACAACCTCATGACCGGGCTGTACTTCCTGCCCAATTCCCCGACGCTGATGAACGCGGGCCGGGAGTTGGGGCAGTTGTCGGCCTGCTTCGTACTGCCGGTTGAGGACAGCATCGCCAGCATATTCGATGCTATCAAAAACACGGCCATCATCCACAAATCCGGGGGCGGGACCGGCTTTTCTTTTTCCCGCATCCGCCCGTCCAACGATCCGGTGATGTCCACAAAGGGGGTAGCCTCCGGGCCACGCTCCTTTATGAACATCTTCGACGTGGCCACGGAAACCATCAAGCAGGGGGGCACTCGCCGGGGGGCCAACATGGCAATCCTCCGGGTGGACCACCCCGACATCGAGCAGTTCATCACCTGTAAGAACGACACCAAACGCCTCACCAACTTCAACATCTCCGTGGGCATTACCAATGCATTCATGGAGGCGGTGAAGGCCGAAGCGGACTTTCCGCTTATCAACCCCCGGACCGGGGAAGAGGTGAAAAAGGTTAAGGCCCGGGCCCTCTTCGACCTCATCGTCGAGAGCGCCTGGGGGACCGGCGAACCGGGGATCATCTTCCTGGACGCCATTAACCGGGACAACACCTTACCCCAAATGGGGAATATCGAGTCCACCAATCCCTGCGGGGAACAGCCGCTGTTTCCCTATGAGTCCTGCAACCTTGGGTCGCTGAACCTTTCCAAGGTGGTCAAGGACGGGGACATCGACTGGCACCTGCTGGCAGAGATGGTACGCACGGCGGTCCACTTCCTGGATAACGTCATCGACGCCAACAAGTTCCCGCTGGAGGCCATAAAAGAACGTACCCTGGCCAACCGCAAAATCGGGTTGGGGGTCATGGGGTTCGCAGATCTTCTGCTGGCCCTGGGGATCCCCTACAACACCGATGAGGCGGTGGCATTGGGTGAAAAAGTGATGGCCTTTATTGACAAGCAAAGCAAAGCGGCTTCAGCGGAACTGGCCGACACCCGGAAAAGTTTTCCGAACTTCTCTGGTTCTACTTACGAGAGTAACGGCTTGGCCCGGATGCGCAACGCGACAACCACCACCATCGCTCCGACCGGCACCATCAGCATCATTGCCGGCTGCTCCAGCGGCATCGAGCCGCTGTTCGCGGTCTCATACGTGCGCTGGGTTCTGGAGGGTACGGAACTGGTGGAAGTGCATCCCTATTTCGAGGAACTTGCGAAGAACCGCGGCTTCTACAGCGCGGAGTTGATGCGCAAGATCGCTCAAAAGGGATCCATTGCGAGCTTTCAGGAGATCCCCAAGGACGTGCGCCGCCTGTTCGTCACCGCCCATGAGGTCTCCCCGCAATGGCATATCCGGCTGCAGGCGGCATTCCAGAAATACACCGATAATGCGGTCTCCAAGACCGTGAACTTCCCCAATCAGGCCACCCCGGAGGACGTCCGAGAGGTCTATCTCATGGCTTACGACATGGGCCTCAAGGGCGTGACCATATACCGGGACGGCAGCCGTGACCAGCAAGTCCTGAGTTTCGGCAAAGAGAAGCCCAAGCCGCAGTTTGTCGCTCCCCGGCCCCGCCCCGAGCGGACAACGGGGGTGACGGAATATATCAATACCGGCTGCGGCAAGCTCTATGTCACGGTCAACAAAGACGATCTGGGGTTTTGCGAGGTCTTTGCCCAGATGGGCAAGACTGGCGGTTGCGCCTCATCCCAAATCGAGTCCGCCGGCCGTCTCATTTCCCTTGCCTTGCGTTCCGGGGTGAAGATCGAGTCCATCATCAAACAGATCAGCGGCCTGCGCTGCCCCAGCCCCTGCTGGAACGGCAACGGCAATCAGGTGTTGTCCTGCCCTGACGCCATCTCCAAGGTGCTGACCCGGGTGGCCGAGGTTGAGCCTCCGGAGTCCGTTAAGACCACCATGGGAGCCTGCCCAGATTGCGGCGGCGCCATGGAGCAAGAGAGCGGCTGTGCGGTCTGCCGGGGCTGCGGTTTTTCCCGGTGTTAGGGCGACCTGTCCTTAATATTCCCTAAAACCACGATGAAAAACCCCGCTGGGGAGGCTCTTTCCCCGGATGGGAATAGTTGCCTCCTGGTAGGGACCCCCCTATTAAGGAGGTGACATTCTGAATCAAACTTACCCTACCCGTAAAGGTTATGGCCTGCGCCTGGCAAACGCCAAAAGTGCTTTAAAGCGACTTGGTGAAAACCCTGACGCTCCTATCTTCACCCGTGAATTTGACAGTTGCTTTGAAATGGGTGATGGCGATGCCGTCGTGTTCCAATTAATGAACGCTGCCTTGAGTGGTGATGACGTTCTGCTCCGGGGAATCAAGAGACTCGGTAACGAGACTTGGCTGAACTGGTCAGAGTGTTACGAAAAAGGCAGATAGGCCACCTTAAAACTATCGTAACCAGCCAGTATCCAAAGGCTGCAAACGAAGCCCAAAACCCCTTACCCGGGGGAGGACATTCCCCGGTTGGGGGGATAGTTCTCCTCCGGTTAAAAGCCTTGAAGGAGAACAGACAAATGGGAGAAGAAGCCAGGAATTTGGAACTTGTCCGCCCCACGTCCTTGGCAATGCCGGAAATGGACGTGGAAATGGCAACCGCCCGTTTTGAAGCATTGCGGAAATTTGTCAAAAGTAATATGCGGGCGGGAATTGACTACGGAATAATACCGGGCACCGGCAAACGCAAGATCATTTTGCCGGGGGGAAAAGAGGAAGAAGTCCCAGAATGGACTCTCCATAAGCCCGGAGCCGAAAAACTTTGCACTTTCTTTGGTCTGGCCAAAGAATTAGTGATTTTGGACGAGGTGTTGGACTGGACCGGCAAAGACCACGGAGGAGAGCCGTTTTTCTATCAGCATGTCAAAATACGGCTTTCCCGCAATGGCCGGCTGATCGCCGAAGCAGACGGATCGGCCAACTCCTGGGAGCCCAAATACCGATATCGCCAAGGTGAATACAAGTGCCCTAAGTGCGCAAAAGAAACTATCCGCCGCAGCAAAGAAGACAGGGGCGGCGGCTGGTACTGTTGGGCAAAGATCGGTGGTTGCGGGACGCAGTTCCCAAAGGGTGACGCGGTCATTGAATCCCAGGTTGTCGGGATAATAAAAAACCCCAATCCTGCGGAATTGGTGAACACGATTCAGAAAATGGCCTTTAAACGGGCCTTCGAAGCAGCAACGCTAGTCGCGGTAAATGCTTCGGAATACTTTACCCAAGGCTTGGATTACCTCTTATCGGGTAACAATGATAAGGGAGATCCCAGTTCAAATGGTTCCGGGAAACCCCCTTCCAATGGTTCTCAGGGAGCCCCACCGAACCAGAACAAGAACCAGGGTTCACCTGGCCCTTCCCCGGATTTTCAAGGAGAAGGAGATGAACAGAAGTCTGTGCCTATGACGATTCCTAATATCATCATGGCCTGCAAGAATAACACGTTCATACCTTCATTCCCGGTTCCCATCATCCACACAGAAAAGGGGGCAATCGGGGAATGGGTTAACCGCTATTGTGAAGGAGAGATCACTCATGTGGTTTTGGAAATGCTGGCGGACATGGAGAAGACCACCGGCTTGACAAAAGAGAAAATCACTAAGCGATTCAAGAAAGACGGGTACGAGGTCGTCTTCCAGGAACTGGGATCCATGAAAAAGGGTCTGGCCCAGGAAGAAGCGGTTACTCCCCCTCCGGAGCAATCAAAGGAGCAGACCTCCTCTCAAGACCGTGAC
>JAKAGH010000009.1 GCA_021817645.1 Deltaproteobacteria bacterium | reverse complement strand
GCGGCGCTGGCGCCAGGCGGGATCAGCAGGATGAGGCCGCAAACCATCAGCCATAAACGGGAATAACGGCGTTGCATGGCGTTTCCTCCCTGGCGGTCAAGCCGGTTGGAAGCAGTTAAGGCAGTTAAATATAGGCGGGATTATTATTTAATTTAAGACAATTTTTAGTAAAAATCAAGAGAGGTTGTTACCGGAGGACCTGGGGTGCCGCCACTGCTGGTGAACGGAGGGAAGTGGTGTCCAAGCAGAGCTTGGACGGAAAACGGGCGTTCCCAAGCAGAGCTTGGGAACGAGAAGAAAAAGATAGAGCACAGGCAAGATGCCTGTGCCACCAGAAAAGAGAGATTCTTCACTCCGCTGCGCTCCGTTCAGAATGACAAAATTATGCCCCTCGGAACGATAAACCCTCTCATCCCACGAATGACAAGGTTATTTGGTTTTTTATAGATAAAATATAAGGGGTTGGAGAAGGGGGGTTTGGGGGGAAGGGGCAGGGGTCTGTGACACCTGGCCCCTTCCCCCCAAAATCTTTTCTCTAAGCGTACTTCAATTTGGCTTCTTCCAGGGAGCGGATTTGGTCTCTCAGGTTGGCGGCGCGTTCGAAGTCGAGTTTTTTGGCCGCGGCTTGCATTTCTTTTTTGAGGCGGTTGAGGGTGACGGGGGTGACTTCGGCCAGGTAGGGGGATTGTTCTTCCGCGGCCTTGGGGATGGTGACGTAGTCCTGTTCGTAGACGGAGGACAGGACATCCTTGATTTTGCTCTGGATGGTCTCCGGGGTGATGTGGTGGCGGCGGTTGTAGGCTTCCTGGACGAGGCGGCGGCGGCGGGTTTCTTCCATGGCCGCGGCCATGGAGGGGGTGACCCGGTCGGCGTAGAAGAGGACCCGGCCCCGGACGTTGCGGGCGGCGCGGCCGCAGGTCTGGATGAGAGAACGGGCGGAACGGAGAAAGCCCTCCTTGTCGGCGTCGAGGACGGCCACCAGGGAGACTTCCGGCAGGTCCAGGCCCTCCCGCAGCAGGTTGATGCCGATGAGGACCTCGAAGACGCCCAGGCGCAGGTCCCGGATGATCTCCATGCGCTCCAGGGTGGTGACGTCGGCGTGGAGGTAGCGGACTTTGAGGCCCAGGTTGGCGTAGTATTCGCTGAGGTCTTCGGCCATGCGCTTGGTGAGGGTGGTGACCAGGACCCGTTCATCCCGCTCCAGGACCGAGCGGATTTCCCCCAGGAGGTCGTCCACCTGGTGGGTGGCGGGCTTGACGGTGATCTCCGGGTCCATGAGGCCGGTGGGGCGGACGATCTGCTCGACAACGCGGCCCGCGGCCTGCTCCATCTCGTAGGAGGCGGGGGTGGCGGAGACGTAGATGAGTTGGGTCACCCGGGCCTTGAATTCCTCGAAGTTCAGGGGGCGGTTGTCCAGGGCCGAAGGTAATCTAAAGCCGTAGTCCACCAGGGTCTGTTTGCGGGAGCGGTCGCCCCGGTACATGCCCTGGAGCTGGGGGATGGAGATGTGGGACTCGTCAATGACCAGCAGGGATTCCCGGGGCAGGTAGTCCAGGAGGGTGGGGGGCGGCTCGCCCGGGGCCCGGCCGGTGAGGTGCCGGGAGTAGTTCTCGATGCCGTGGCAGTAGCCCAGCTCCCGGAGCATCTCCAGGTCGAAGCGGGTGCGCTCCTCGATCCGCTGGGCTTCGAGCAGCTTGCCTTGATTGTGGAAATAGGGAAGGCGTTCGCCCAACTCGGCCTCGATGGCCTCCAGGGCCAGGCTGCGGCGCAGATCGGTGGTGACGTAGTGGGACGCGGGATAGACCGTGATCTTTTTCAGGGTGCGGAGGGTGGTGCCGCGTAAGGGGTCGATCTCCTTGATGGACTCCACGGTGTCGCCCCAGAACTCGACGCGGAGGGCCCGGTCTTCTTCGTAGGCCGGGAAGATCTCCACCCGGTCGCCGCGGACGCGAAAAGTGCCGCGGTGGAAATCGATATCGTTGCGCTCGTACAAAATATCCACCAGCTTGCGCAGCACCTCTTTGCGGTCCTTCTCCAGGCCTTCTTCGAGGTAGAGGAGCATGCCGTGATAGGCCTCGGGGGAGCCCAGGCCGTAGATGCAGGACACGGACGCGACGATGATCACGTCCTGGCGCTCGAGCAGCGAGCGGGTGGCGGAGTGGCGCATGCGGTCGATGGCTTCGTTGATGGCGGAGTCTTTTTCGATATAGAGATCGGCCTGGGGCACGTAGGCCTCGGGCTGGTAGTAGTCGTAATAGCTGACAAAATACTCCACCGCGTTGTCCGGGAAGAATTCCTGGAACTCGCCGTAGAGCTGGGCCGCCAGGGTCTTGTTGGGGGCCAGGACCAGGGTGGGGCGGTTGATGCGGGCGATGACATTGGCAATGGTGAAGGTCTTGCCGGAGCCGGTAACACCCAGGAGGACCTGGTGGGGCTCGCCGCGGCGCACGCCGTCCGCCAGCTTCTTGATGGCCTCGGGCTGGTCGCCCTGGGGTTTAAAAGAAGTGACTAAGTGAAAGCGGTCGGGCATGGGAATATTATAGCAAAAAAGTGGTCAGTGTTCAGTGGCCAGTGGTCAGTTAAGAAAAAGAAGTAATCAGTAATCAGTAATCAGTAATCAGTGGCCAGTGGAGAACTGATCACTGACTACTGGTCACTGGCTTCCCTCGCACAAACAAGGCGCAGCCGGCGTCTGAGTAGATTTGCCGCCAGGAGGGCTCCTGGCGGAGCAGGGCGCAGAGTTCCTTGCGGCTGTCAATGAGGATCAGGTCCGGGGGGTAGTCCGCCAGGAAATGGCGCCAGCCCTCCCGGGCCTTGATAAACCGGAAATACCGGTTCGCCACTTCTTCCGGATAGACCGTTTCATAGCGGCCGTCCAGCCCCACCAGACAATGGGGATAGAGTTCCCAGATCAGATACTCCCCCCAGGCAAACTCCGTCAGGAGCTTGCCCTGAAGTCCCTGAGCCTTGATGGAGTCAATTCCTCCCAGAGGGAAATAGGACCCGGGAATGCCTTCTCCTTCGGGCAGGGCGAGGACGGACAGGGTCAGGGGCGCGCTGTCGGCGAGCCTCTTGCCCCCTGCCAACAGGAAAACGGCAAGCAGCAAAATACCGGCCATTTGCCCCGCGGTTTTGAGCCTGGCCGTCAAGACCACCCGGGATTGCCGGGTGACCAGGAACTGGTGGAGGAGACTGGCCGGATAGGCCGCAGCGACAATCAGGAAAAAAGCGAGGTGCCGGAAGTGCAGCACTCCTTGCGCCAGGGTTACCCCCAGGATCAGGATGGGGGTGATTTCCCGCCAGCGGGCCCAGACCGCCAGGAGAAAGACAATGAGGACGGGGCTGAGGATGTAGATGAAAACCGCCGGGCGAACCAGCCCCTGGCTGAAGGCCGCCCACATGGAGGACCATTCGGTGATCTCCGGCCGGGGCATAGTGATGGCCGCATACATATAAGTCCAATACGTCAGGCCGTAAGGGTTGAGCAGGGTGGCCAGACCCGCGGCCCCAAAGGTGGCGGCATAAGGGAGCAGGGGCCGCCGGGACAGACCTTCCCCCACCGCATACAGGGCGATGAGCCCCAGTCCGGACAAAAAGCCGCCGTGCAGGTTGCACCACAGGGCCTGCAACGGGATGAGAAGCCACAGCCTCCGGTAGTTGCCGGTCAGGCGGGCGCTTTCCAGCAGGTAAAGACTGATGGCAAAAAAGGCGTAAGTAAAGGCCTGGGCCCGTACCGGATTGAAGCCCATGAGAAACAGGGCAAAAATGAAAAGACCGAAGAGGGTAGCGCTGAAGAGATCCGCTCCCCGGCGGCGTGCGGTCAGGAAAATGAACCCCAGAGTGGTCAGGCACAGGGCATACCTGAGGAGCTGCAGTCCGGCCGCACCGCATTTCTGATAAAGAGGGTAGAACAGGATGCCGGTGAGCCATTCATGATAGACCCAAAGGGGCAGGGTGGGAAGGTAGGAGAAGACGTCCCGGTAAGGGAATTGCCCCGTCTCCCAGAACAATCTGCCAAAGGCCATATAGCCCCACAGGTCCGGATCGGCGTTGGCCTTGGCGATGGCGCTGAGAAGGAGGATGATGACCGTGGCCGGAAAGAGGAATTTGAGGAGTTTATTGGCGCTCATGGGCAGAAGTGATTAGTGGTCAGTGGTCAGAGAAAAGCTGATCACTGGCCGCACCCCGGTGCTAACCTGCGGTAACGATTTTATTTAATCCCTTCACCGTGATAAAAATCACTAGAATATCTGGACTTCCTTACTTGCCCGCAGCGATGATTTTATCGAATTCTTCCAAGGGGATCGCCGGGCAGGTGGTGAAGGAAATTCCGCTCATTTTGCCCAAGGCCACCGAAGCCTTGACCGCGGCCTCGATCCCCGGAAGGTCCACCACCACCAGGAGGTCGGTTTCCCCCAGCAAGGCATACGCCGCCTTCATTTCCCCGCCCAGCTTCTTGATTAAAGCCTCTGCACCTTTGGTGCGCTCCGGGCTGGCCTCTTTAATGGCCTGGGCCGAGTATTTGCCGAACATCAGAAACGTGGCCATGTGTAACCCTCCTGTTAAATGATAGGGGTTAGGGAAAAGAAGTGACCAGTGATCAGTGGTCAGATAAAAAAACCGAAAACCGAAAACAGAAAACAGAAATCTAAAAACTAAAAACTGACCCCTGGCCCCTGCCTTATTTCACCCGCCAGATGGTGCCCTGGGGGGTGTCCTCCAGCAAGATGCCCTTCTCCAGCAAATCCTTCCTGATGCTGTCGGCCTTAGCGTAATCCTTGTCCTTCCGGGCCTGGGCCCGGGCGGCGATGAGTTGTTCGATCTCTGCCGCGCTGAGTTGCAGGTCCTGGGGTTTCTGGCGCAGGGATTGGACCATGGCCGCGGGGTCCGCCTGGAGCAGGTTGAGGACCGCGCCCATTTCCTTCAGGCCCCGGTGCAGGTTGAAGAGGATGGTCAGGTAGCCCGGTTCGGAAGACTGCTCCTCCAGCAGACGGTTGAGGAGGCGCACGGCCTCGAAGAGGTAGCCCAGGGCCTGGGCGGTGTTCAGGTCGTCGTCCAGGGCGTTTGCGAACCGGCCCGCCAGCGACCCCAGGCGGGAGCAATCCTCCAGGGTCAGGGTGGCGGGGTAATAATCATATTCCCCGGGCAGGGTCACGTCCGGATGCCGGCCCAGGACTTCTTCTATCCGGGCCAGGCAGGTATAGAGGCGCAGGAGTGCGGCTTCCGCCTCGGCCAGGGCCGCGTCCGAGAAGTCCAGGGGGCTGCGGTAATGGACGTTGATCAGGAAGAAGCGCACCACCTCCGCGGGGAATTTGGCCAGGACCTCTTTGACGGTGAAAAAATTCCCCAGGGACTTGGACATCTTCTCCTGGTTGATGGTGAGCAGGCCGTGGTGCAGCCAGAAACGGGAGAAAGGCTTACCCGTGGCCGCCTCGGATTGGGCCAGTTCGTTTTCGTGGTGCGGGAAGACTAAATCCTGGCCGCCGCCATGGAGGTCCAGGGTCTCCCCCAGGTAGCGCATGGACATGGCCGAGCACTCGATGTGCCAGCCCGGCCGGCCCGGCCCCCAGGGGCTGTCCCAGGCCGGTTCCCCGGGTTTGCTCCCTTTCCAGAGGACGAAATCCAGGGGGTCCTCTTTATGGTGGTCCACTTCCACCCGGGCTCCGGCCTCCAGGTCCTCGGGGCTCTGGCCGGAGAGTTTGCCGTAGCCGGGGAAGCGCCGCACCCGGAAATAGACGTCTTCTTGACCGTGATACGCGAAGCCTTTATCTTCCAGGCGGCGGATCAGATCGATGATCTCGGGGATATGGGCGGTGGCCCGGGGTTCGATCTGGGCCGGAGGTATCCCCAAGGCCGCCATGTCCTCCTGGAAGGAGGCGATATAGCGCTCCGCCACCTCCAGCCAGGGCACCCCGGTCTCCTGAGCCCGGCGGATAATTTTATCGTCGATATCGGTGAAATTGCGCACCCAGATGACGTCTATCCCCCGGTGCCGCAGGAAGCGCACCAGGACTTCGAAGACCACGCTGGAGCGGGCGTGGCCCAGGTGGCAGTCATCGTAAACCGTCACGCCGCAAGCATAAAGGCCTGCCTTGCCGGGGCGCAGGGGCTGGAAAGTTTCTTTGCGTCGACTTAAAGTATTATAGAGCTGCATATAAAAAGGGGTTGACAAGCTCGCGCAGATAAGGGAAGTCATTGCCAATGTCCGGCTCCGACAGCGGGGGAGCTATCTGAGGAGGAGTAATGTCTGATGTCATTAGCCGGGTGCCGAAAAATGCCCGGGAAGTCCTTTTTTTGTCTTTGTCCGAATTCAAGGGTCACCGTCTCATCGATATTCGGGTCCATGTCCCCGGTGATAAAGAAGAGGAATGGGTGCCCACCCGCAAAGGCGTCTCCTTAGCGGTGGGGCTTTATCCGGCCTTCAAGCAAGCCTTGGCCGAACTGGAGGCGGCTTTGCTCGAACAGGGCTTGCTGGACCCGGAGGACCTGGAGTCCTCGTAGGGGCGAACACAAGGTTCGCCCCTACTGCTCACTAATACTACCCCAGACCCTGCCGGCTAGGCAATGGAAAAGCAGAGTGAATCCGGGGAGAGAGGACAGGCAGCAGGCTGCTTCCGGGAGGACTTGCAGGGGGCTGGCGCTTAACCCTGGCGGGTTTTCTCCAGTTGGGCCCGGTGCTGGCTTTTTTCTTCATAGAGGCGGTGATCGGCCTTGGCCATCAGGGCGGCGGGGGATAAGGGGTGCTCCGGATCAAAGCGGGCATAGCCCAGGCTGAGTCCCACCGGAAAGGGAAACGCCGCGGCCAGGCTCTTTTCCACCCGCCGGCGCAGGGTCAGCAAGCTGCCCAGTGGTCGGTAATAGAGGCAGGCAAATTCATCTCCCCCATGGCGGGCCAGGATTTCCGGGTCCTCGAGGAGAGCCGACCAGGCGTGGGCCAGTTCCTTCAGAAACGCGTCCCCCACCCTGTGGCCCCACAAGTCGTTGATCTCCTTGAAACGGTCCACGTCCGCCATGACCACCAGAAAAGGCTGGCCGGCCCGGCAGGCTTCTGCCAGGGTTTTGTCCCAGTGGCGCCGGTTATAGAGGCCGGTGAGATCATCTCTTTGGGCCTGGGTGCGCAGGGTCTTTTGCGTCAGCGACAGGCGCAGGCCCGCCTTGACTTTGGCTCCCACTTCCAGGGGATCGATGGGTTTGGTGATGAAGTCGTCCGCACCTTTGGAGATGCCTTCACCGATATAGCTCTTTTCCATGGCGGTGAGGAAAATGAAGAAGGTGTCTTTGAGGACGGGGTCTGCCTTGACCGCCTGGCAGACCTGGGGGCCATCCAGGCCGGGCATCATCCAATCGCAGATAATTAATTCCGGTTTCTCCTGCTGGGCCTGGGCCAAGCCCGAGGCGCCATCGACCGCCACAGTCACCTGGTAGCCTTCCTTCTCCAGAAATTTTTTCAGGATCAGCAGACAAGCGGGATCGTCATCCACCACCAAGACTCTGGGGCCTGCAGGCATAGCCAACCTCAAAAACCGTTTACAGTTTCCGGTTCCCAATTTTCAGGAAACAGTGCGGCGCTAAAAAATTTAAGACATTTGCTATTATGACTGGTTTTTTCCGAGCCGTGGTAACTTTTCTCTTAGAAAAGATTAGATAGTTTTCCCGGTATTATCAAGGGACGCGGCTCAACTTTCAGCATTTTGGCGCACCCCGTTTACCCTCGCCCCCTTTGCCAGCATCTCCGCCACCTGATCCACGAGTTCCTGGGCCCGAAAGGGTTTATTGAGGGTGGGGGGCAATTGCTGAATCCCTTCCATGGTCTGGCTCAGGGCCGGTTCGTGGCCGGTGACCAGGAGGGAAGGGATAGACGCGACCTCGGGGTCCCCATGGAGGGCCAGAAACAGGTCCACGCCACTATGTAACGTGGCCTGGGGGCGCACCGGCAGGCCCATGTCAATGGTGATCAGAGCCGGCCGTAAACGCCTGGCTCCTTCCAGGCCGTCATCCGCGGTGACGGCAAACGCGGTGCGGTAGCCGGCTTTATGGAGGATGCGGGCCATCACGTCGATGATTTTGGGCTCATCTTCCACGAGCAGCACCAAGGGGCCCTGGTCCGGACCGGCAATCTGCAAACCCTTCTCCCGGTCCTCGGCCCGCCGCCAATAGAGAGGCTCGGATACCAGGGGCAGGGTAAAATAGACCGTGGTGCCCCGGCCCAGGCCGGGGCTGGTAAGCCAGATCTGGCCCCCCATGAATTCCACCAAATTCTTGCAGATGGCCAATCCCAGGCCGGTGCCGCCGTATTTGCGGGTGGTGGAGCCGTCCCCCTGGACAAACTTTTTGAACAAGTCCCGCTGGGACTCCGGACTCACGCCAATACCCGTGTCCCGAACTTCGAAGCGCACATGGCCTTTGGAGGGGAAGGACCGGGCCTTAACCCGCACTTCCCCCTGCTGGGTAAACTTGACCGCGTTGGCCACCAGATTGACCAGGACCTGCTGAAATTTCCCCGGGTCCGCCCGCACCATCATCTTTCCTTGGGAAGGGGTGAAACTCAAGGACAAATTTTTCTGGTCCACCTGGATTTGCGTCAGTTTCCCCACTGCCTGGAAGACCTGGGGGACATTGACTTCCACCAGCTGCACTTCCATGTTCCCGGCCTCGATACGCGCACTGTCCAGGAGGTCGTTGATCAGATTCAGGAGGCTGTGGGCGCTGTCCAGGGCGTTTTGGAGGAACTCCCGCTCTTCCCCGGGGTCGTCGCAGAGACCGTCCAGGACCAGGCGCAGGAAACCCATGATGGCATTCAGGGGGGTCCGCAGTTCGTGGGAGGTGTTGGCCAGAAATTCGCTTTTCATCCGGCTGGCCCGGTCCAGTTCCAGGTTGGCGTGCTCCAGGCTGCGGTTGAGGCGCATCAGCGCCAGCTCCTGGCTCTGCAGCCGCCGCACCAGCTCTTCGGGGTCCCGTTTGTCTTGAATTACCGCGACGCTGCCCAGAACCTGTTGCTGGGGATTGGTAATCCGCACCACCGTGATTTCCACCGGGACCGCTTGGCCCTGGCGGTTGCGGACCTTGATGGGCCAGTTCTCCACCCGGCCTTTGGCCCTGATCTCGGCCAGCATCTTCTCCAGGGCCGGGGGCTGGGCATAGAGTTCCCGGTAATGACGCCCGATGATCTCCTGGGGTAACAGGTCGTAGATTTGCGCACAGGCCGGATTGGTAAAGCGGATGATCCCGGCGCGATCGGTAATGCCTACGCAGCGCAACGCGAGACTGCCCAAGGTCTCCAGAAAAGACCAGGCTGATTCCCCTGAAAAAGAGACGCCGGCCGACACCTCCGACTTCGTTTCTTGGGCGGCCGTTTCGGCGGGTTTATTGGCGGGCATAACCCCTCCTGAAAAATCTTCGGCAATCCCGGGGGAGAACTTGAAGGAATCTTTACACAGTCATTTTTCTCCCGGCCTGGCCGTTCCTACCTTGATTTGCCGGCATTCAACACTATATTAAGTCAAAAATCTCGGCCTTCGGAGGCAAAAAGGAGCAAACATGAGCTATACGGCCAAAGATTATTCTTTTCTTTTGGGAATGCAAGGATTCAGTGACACCTTGCTGAAAAATCACTTCACCCTCTATCAGGGCTATGTGACCAACACTAATAAGGTTATGGGCCTGCTGGCGGCCATGCTGAAGGAAGGCAAAGAAGCCACTCCCGAATTTGCCGAACTCAAAAGGCGTTTGGGCTGGGAGTTTAACGGCATGCGCCTGCATGAGCTCTACTTCGAGAACCTGGGGGGCGACGGCGACCCCGCCAAGGCTCCGAACCTGACCAAAAGGGTGGAGGCCCAGTTCGGCTCCGTGGAGGCTTGCGCCAAGGATTTTATGGCCACCGCGGCCATGCGGGGCATCGGCTGGGTCATCTGTTACGAGGATATCGAAAACGGTCTGCTCATCAACCAGTGGATCAATGAGCACGACGTGGGCCATCCCGCGGGCTGCAACCCCATCCTGGTGCTGGACGTCTTCGAACACGCCTATATGATCGATTACGGCCTGAAAAAGATGGACTACGTCAACAACTTCTTCAAGAAGGTCAAGTGGGACGTGGTGGAGAAGCGCCTGGAAACCGCTTGAGTTCAAAGTTTTGGGAGGGGGTGGGCCTCCGGGCCCGCCTTTACCCTCCAATCCCGTTACCTGCCAGTCTTTCTTCAAAATTCTTTACTTCCCCCGGTTCTTCGGGGTACGCTGAGTAAGCTTGCTAGTGCTGACTGTGGCCCCAGTTTTTCACGGCCCCCTGGCTGCCAGACATAATGAAGAGCCATTGGCTTAAGTGCGCAGGACATACCTTACACCAACTTTGATCCTTGAACCCGGAACTTCTCTTGATCAGGAGATTCTATGCGCCGCACCGGCTATGTTTATGATCAACGCTACCTGCTGCATGATCCGGGAGCGTGGCATCCGGAACGCCCCGACCGCTTGAAGGCCATCCAGAAAAACCTTCAGGAATCCGGTCTCAGCGAATTGCTGACGCCCATTCAGCCTTACCCGGCTCCCCTGCAATGGGTGGAGCGTCTCCACGACCCCGATTATATCCGGCGTTTCCGGGAAGCCTGCGAGCGGGGTCTGTCCATCTTCGAGGTGCCGGATTGCGGCATCTGTCCGGAGTCCTATGAAATCGCACTTTTGGCCGCAGGCGGGGTGATGGCCGCGGTGGACGCGGTCATGAACGGGGAAGTGGACAATGCCTTCTGCGCGGTGCGGCCGCCGGGACATCATGCGGAACGCGACCGGGCTTTGGGCTTCTGCTTTATTAATAATATCGCGTTAGGCGCGGTCTACCTCCTGGAGAATTTTGGCCTGGATCGGGTGGCCATCGTGGACTGGGACGTGCACCACGGCAACGGCACGCAGCATCTCTTCGAAGCCGACCCCCGGGTCTTTTATCTGTCAATGCATGAAGACCCTGAGTATTGCTACCCCGGCACCGGTTTCCGCCGGGAGAAGGGCAAAGGTCCGGGCGAAGGCTTCACTTTGAACCTGCCCTTTGCGCCTCGCAGCGGGGACGAAGAATATCTGGCAGTCTTGAAAAAGGAAGGCTGGCCCCGGCTCCTGGAATTTGCCCCGCAATTTGTCTTGATTTCCGCGGGCTTCGATGCCCACCAGAGCGACCCGCTGGCCCACATGAATCTCAGCCGGGATGCCTACCGGCAAATGGGGCGACTCCTTCTGGAACTGGCCCAGGAGACCGCGGAGGGGCGACTCATTACGGTATTGGAAGGAGGATACAACCTGGAAGTCTTGGAAGAATGCACTGAGGATCAGGTCCGGTTGCTATTGGACATCCCCCTGGACCATTTTTGAGGTCTTAAGGAAAGCTTGACGTTTTTAATCCCTATGATGTAGGGGGACACGGCCAGGTAGATTCGGGTTCGGGTGGGTCTAGATACCATTTTCACGTGCAAACAATACAAACTCACAATTGGCTGCCAATCTTTATTGTTTGAAAAAACTAAACTAAAAACCCAAAATGGCATTTGAAATTCCTTGACAGCACTGGGTAAATTGTGCTATTGGGCAATTTATCCTTTAGTCAGGTGCAAAGCAGTGTATCGGGGCGACAAAGCAAGGCAATGACAGATGACGGTATGGCGGGAGCCGGCCGTTTTTTTTTGGCCTGCGCCCCCCGCGGCTGAAAACCGACAAAGGAACCAAGGTTTTAGGGAGCGGGAGGAGTTATGGAAATGGATCGCTATACCGGCAGTGTCAAGTGGTTTAATGAAGCCAAGGGTTACGGCTTCATCAAACGGGATGACGGTCCCGACCTGTTCGTGCATTACACCAACATCGTGGGCACCGGCTTTCGCACCTTGAAGGAAGACGATAAAGTGGAATTCGAGGTCAACGAAGGCCCCAAGGGCTTGCAGGCGGTAAAGGTCAACAAGATCTGAAGCCGTAATTAAGTCACTGACAATCGAAGCAGGCAGCGCTTAAAGAAAAGCTCCCTCGCCTGTTGCGCCTGGCGACTGCGCCATAACTGCGTGATAATGGCGGCATAACCGTGGCTCCGAGCCCCGGTTGATGCCGTTTTTTTGTTTGGGGAGTAGGGGCGGATCCACGTGTCCGCCCTGGCGGCTGCAAATACCACTGCGTTAATTCTATGATCGTAGTGATTTTTAGGGACCGAGGGATTGTGGTTTTTGCGGACGTCCCGGGGGCACACATGGGTGCCCCCCTACAAGCCGATCTCGGAGTCAGTCAGGTAACACGCGGGGTCCGGGGCCCAGAGGTCGCCGGTGAGGGCCTCGGCCCGCACCCGGAAGTTGCCGGCGCAGACGTCCAGCCAGCGGCACTCCGCACAGCGCCCCTGGACATAGCGTTTTTTGTCTTTGAGGCGGGCCATGAGCTCATCGCTCATGTCGGACCAGATGTCGCTGAAGCGGCGGCGCCGGACATTGCCGAAGGAATGGTGGCGCCAGAACTGGTCGGCATAGACCTCCCCGTCCCAACTGACGCAGCCGATGCCCCGGCCGGAGCTGTTGCCTTCGTTCATCTGCAACAATGTCAGCACTTCCGCGGCCCTGTGCGGGTCTTCCTGCAGCAGCTTGAGGTAGAGGTAGGGGCCGTCGGCGTGGTTGTCCACAGTGAGGACCTCCACCTGGCGGCCGGAGTCAAAGAGGCGGCGGGTGCGGGCGCAGATCAGATCCACCAGGGTCCGGGTCTGTTCATGGGTCAGGGCTTCCTCCACCAGCTTGGTGCCCCGCCCCGCGTAGACCAGGTGATAAAAGCAGATGCGGGGAATGTTATACTGCTCCACCAGGTCGAAGATGGCCGGGACCTCCTGGTAGTTGAGACGATTGATGGTGAAGCGCAGCCCGACCTTGAGACCGGCTGCCTGGCAGTTGGTGACCCCGGCCATGGCCGCGGCAAAGGCCCCGGGGTGTCCCCGGAACTTGTCATGGGTCTTCTCAGTCCCGTCCAGGCTGATGCCCACGTAGGACAAGCCGAATCCCTTCAAGCGCTGGGCCACCTCGGGGGTGATCAGGGTGCCGTTGGTGGAGATCACCGCCCGCATCCCATGGGCGACGGCTCGCTCCACCAGTTCGAACAGGTCGGGACGCATCAAGGGCTCGCCCCCGGAAAAGAGCACCACCGGGACCCCGAAATCCTTCAAATCCTGGAGCAGGGCCAGACCTTCCTCGTGGGTCAGCTCATCCTTCGCCGGACCGTAGGTGGCCTTGGCGTAACAATGGACGCACTTAAGGTTGCAGGCCCGGGTGATATTCCAGACCACTACGGGCTTTTTGTCCGCAGAGAATTGCAGCAAATGGGACGGCAGGTCCTTGGCCCCGCGGTCCCGGTAACGCAAGACGTCGCCGGGCTCGACCGCGCCGCAGTAAAGTTTGGATACGCCAATCATCGGCTGGTTTCTCCTTCCCGGAATAGGGTCTTCTGGTAGTAATCCCGGATGACCCGGTTCAGATAGCTGTCAAGATTGCTGATTGCCTCCCGAGTAAGAAGGAACTCATCCTGCGAAGTGCGGTCCCGCACCAGTTTTAGGGCATATTCCAAATCTTGGGCTAATTCCTGGCAGATGCCGGCAGCAGTGATGCCGCTCTCCAGGGCCTGGCGCAGAATCTCATCTATGGCTTCAGCGTCAAACTCCAGGTGGATCTCGTGTTCATCAAAAAAGCGGGCGGCAAAGGCTTGCACCTGTTCAAAACCGCACCCCACTTCCTCAAACGCGGTCTTCAGATCGCAGTCGCAACGCAGGTACTGATCCGCGATCAGATCCACCCGGGCGACCGTCAGGGGCAAATGGTAGCGCTGCAGCAGTTCCTGTTCCCGGCGCCAGATGGATTCTTTCAGGAGCTCCCGCTCCCGCTGGCTGGCCTGGGCAAAACGCTCCTGCCTGGCCGGCGCGTCCGGTTGGGCCAGCATGCCCTCCAGTTCTGCCAGCGGCTGGGCCACAATTTCCCCAGTGACCACTAATTCTTTGATGGCCGTGGAGGGCAGGCGTTTCTCAAACTGGATCAGGGTGCGTTCGATGACGCTGACCAGTCCCCGGGCTCCGGTTTTTTCCAGCGCGGCCTGCTCCGCCAAGAGCTTCAGGGCTTCATCCTCAAACTTGATGTCAATGCCGTAAGACCGGAAGTCCCGCTTTTTGCTGGTAATGATGGGATTGTTGGGGTTTCTCAGGATTTCATAAAGATCGCCGGCCGTGAGCTCATCCAACACCGCGATGACCGGCAGGCGGCCCACGAATTCGGATTCAAAACCGTAGTTAATCAGGTCTTCGGCCGTGACCTGCTTGAGGAAATCCCGTTCCTGCTCCCGGGTATTCATGGCGGCCTGAAACCCGATGCCTTGCTTGGTGAGGCGTTCCTTCACCACTTTCTCCAGGCCGTGAAACGCGCCGCTGACGATAAAGAGAATGTGGCGGGTGTTGATGGTCTTCTTTTCCCGCTTGCCGGTGCGGCGGTATTGCTCGATGGCCTGGATCTGGGAAACCGGGTCGTGGGCCACTTTCAGGTCCACTTCCGTTTCTTCCATGGGTTTCAGCAGGGCCCGCTGCACCCCGGTGCGGGAGACATCCGGCCCGCCCCAGAAAGTGTTGCTGGACGCGATCTTGTCCACTTCATCCAGGTAGATGATGCCGTATTGGGCCAACTCCAGGTCATCGTCCGCGGCATAGACCAGATCCCGCACCAGGTCTTCCACGTCCCCGCCCACATAGCCGGTTTCGCTGAACTTGGTGGCATCCCCCTTGACGAAGGGGACGCCGATCTTCCGGGCGATGAGCTTGACCAGGTAGGTTTTGCCGACGCCCGTAGGGCCGATGAGGATGATGTTATTTTTGATGGCCCCCACTCCGGGCTCGGGTTCCCGGCCCTGTTCCAGGAAATAGCGGATGCGGTTGAAGTGGGTGCAGACCTTGGTGGCCAGAACGCTCTTGGCGGTTTCCTGCCTGATGACGTATTCGTTGAGGTAGGCTTCCAACTCTTCGGGCTTGAGGTCGAAGCGGATGCGGCTGGTTTTGCCGGTGGCCTTACTCCGGTCTTCGCCCTTATCTTCCGGTTCCACTTCCAACTGATGGGACAGCACCCGGATACGGCTGCCATATTTATTGGACAGGTAGTCGCTCAGTTCCTTTTCCAGTTCTTTTTGATCAGGTACTTTTTCCATAATTCTTCAGATATGCGTGGGGAAATAATCATTAATGCCGTTTCCCCGTTAACAACATCAAACTTTAGGGGCGGACCCAGGTGTCCGCTCTTTGGGGGGTGCCCAGGCGAGAGCGCCCTGACAAGAAAATGCTGGCAGGGCCAAACCTGACTGGTTCGCCCTTTTTTATTAATTATAGCCATTTTCCCGGGGAGGGGCAAGGTGGAGAGGGGAGGGGCGGCTTGATTCCAGGAGGAGGAGAATTAATGGGGCGGAGATCAGTTGGTGTAAAGGCAAGGCGGCAAACCTGCTGGTTTGCCGCCCCCAGTGATGGCGCTTACTTTTCCTGGGCCACCGGATAGCCGGCTTCCATCCAGGCCTTGATTCCGCCCGGCTGGCGGTAAACGTTGTGGTAACCCAACTTAACCGCCCACATGGCCCCATTGTGGCTCCGGGTGCATTTGGTGAAACCGCAATAAAACACCAACAACCGGTCCTTATCAGGGCCCAGGAGCTTTTCAAATTCGGCCTTTTTGGCTTCATTTAGGCTCTCAACTTCCGGGATGGGAAACTCAAATTGAACCGCTGTGGGGATATGGTTCTTCTTGTAGCTGGCCTCAAGGGGCATGGTGTCGATGATCAACATCGGCTTTTTCTTGTCTATCCAGTTCTTCAACTCCGCGGTGGGCACCACTTTATAGCCCCCCCGGGCCACTTCCTGGTTAAAGGTTACGGCGATTTTTTCGGTGTCCAATTCCTTACCGCCCAGGTCTTTGCTGCCGCAACCGGTCAGGCAGAAAAGGGCCAACACCATGGCGATGCCAAATGATACGGTTCTGGTCATTTATTTACTCTCCTTTTCTTGATGTCGTCATCCTGTGAAGGATTTTTCTTTAAAGGACTTTGGTGCGAGACCGCCGCCACCAGAAAAGAAAACCGATGGCGGCCAGCATCAGGAGATCCCGGAAAAACGCCGTCTTGACGGTGGTTCTCTCGGTCAGTTCATCCAGGGTGAAGCAGCCGCAATCAATGTCCAACTCCTTGAAAATGGCATACCCCAGGATCATCAGAAAACCGGTCAACATCACCAGGATCGCAGTCAGGCAGAACCGCAGATTAAAAGCCAGGCCCAGGCCCGCCAGCAGCTCCACCCCGGGCAGGCCCAGGGCCAGAAGGGGCAGGAGGCCCTCCGGAATCAGCTCGAATTGGGCCAGCGCGTGGGCGAAGACCTGCGGGTGCAGTAGCTTGACCAACCCCGCATAAATAAAGATGAAGGCCAGGCTCAGCCTCAGGAGATGCGAGAGGGCGGTCAAAATAGAGGGCAGCTGCCGGCGCCAGGCCGACACCTCGCTCACTGCCGCGGCCGGCGATTTTCTCGTCTGAGTATTAGTCATGAATCATTTTCCTGGGAAATGGGCATCCCTTGGGCCTGCCACTCCGGGAAGCCCAGGGGATCGCGGTAGACTTGCCGGTAACCAAGTTTTACAGCCACCCGGGCTGCCGAGTCGCTCCGGACTCAGGCCAGGCCTGCTTAGTAAAAGACCACCAGGCGTTCTTTATCCGGGCCCAGGAGGGTGGCCAGGAGCTGTTGGCACCGCCGCCTGCCCCACCAGGTGGGCGTCAACGGCAGGTTTACCGCGCCCCGGATATGGCCCGCCAGGTATTCCGCCGGGGCCCGGGTATCCACCAGCAGCAGATTTTTGGGGTCCTGCCGGTAGCGGTCCGCCATCTCCGCGGTGCTGATGAGGCGATACCCCCCGGCTGCGGCTGCGGCCATTACCTCGGGCCATTCTACTTCTCTCGGGGCAGGGGCAGGGTGGCGCCGCCACCACACCGCTCCCAGGAAGACGGCGGCGGTTAACGCCAGTAAAGTTAAATAGATGGCGATCATGTCTTGCTCCAGGCGTTGAGGCTGACATAAAAACCGCGTTAGGCTCAGGTGAAGGGGATTACTTTATCCGCCAACTGCATGTGGGTGACGATATCCAGCATGTTCGTCGTCTCTCCCACCTGCTTCTGTTCCAGAAGCTGGAAGTGATTGAGGCAGGTGCCGCACACCAGGACCATGGCCCCACCCTTCTCTAGTTCCTGGAGGTTCGTCAGGACCCCGGAGCCCGCCACTGCGAGCTGCACTCCGGCGTTGACCAGCACCAGGCACCAGAGGTCTTGCCCCATCTCCTTCAAGGTGCCGATGAAATTGACCAGGAGTTTCCGGCCCAAGGTCTCATCCCCGGTGCCCAGGCGGTCAGTGCCGATAAGGACCAGAATCTTTTGCCCGGCAAACGGCTCGCAAGCTGCTCCGGGACCGGCCGCGGCCATCCCTCCTTGCCGCCGCCCCATCACCGCCATCGCTCCGGTTTGTTCTGCCGCCCGGACCTCATAGCCGGAACGCTGGAGGAAACGGCTGACGTTTTCCCGGGCCGCGGCATTGTCCACCAGGACCGTGAGTCTGTCCACGCCTCCCCGGTCAATCAATTCCTTAGTTTTGATAACCGGGTTGGGACAGGCCAGCCCGCGGCAATCAAGCTCTTTCTCAATCATGGATGCTGTTCTCCTTGATAGCAATTCCTGGAATTAAACATCCTTTGCCGCTGTTTTCGGAATTAACGGGTTGTGCATCAGGACATGGCCCGGCGCTAGTCTGATTTGGGGTGCAATTGCAGCCATTAGATTTCCATCCCAATTTCTCCCAGAAGCCGGAGGTCTCCCGGCAAACCGCGGGTTGAAATCCCAGCCACTCCGCCAGGCTCTTAAAAATGTGGGCCTTAAGGGGCGATGGGTATCGTTTGATCCCGTTAGGCGATTCCGTAAGCTGACTCCAAAGTCCTTCCCGCTGGCAAAGGGGCAGCCTGGGAAAATGCTTGAGCACGCCCACCGTTACTCTTTCGGCAGCCAGGGCCCTCACCTTTTCAGCAATTTCCCGGTAATGGTGCAGCCCGACCTCGGGGATTATGGGGTCGATTCTGATTTTGACTCTCCAGCCCGCCTCTTTTAACCTCCACGCCGCGGCCAACCTCTCATCGGGATGAGGGGTATTCTTTTCAAATAGCCTCCAGGTCTTGACGGCATTCACCGAGAAAGAAATCCATACCTGCGGGGTGGGTCTCATTCCCAGGAGCAACTCGATATTGGTGCTCTTGGTGGTGAGAAAGAGGAATTTATCTCTCTGCCTGCGGAAGTACGCCAAGGCCGGTTTGAGCAGCGGCGGCGTGACGGCCAGGCTGTCAGCCAACTCCCCGGTGGAAAAGACTCCGGTGGGAATCTTCTCCAACTGCCTTTCCACTTCCGGCCAGGGATTGGTAAAGACTACCGGGGCTTTGTTACCCCCAAGGGTGAGTCTCAGATAACAATATTGGCAGTTGAAAGGACAACCATTGGAGAGGATGAGCCGATAAAACTGATTGCACACCAGGCCGGTTGCCGTCCCTTCAAAGCGCCTGATAAAACCGGATTTTCTCGGTCTAGCGATCACCGCCGCTTCTCTATAAAAAAGATGCCCGCCGCGCTCCGCTGCTGGCCTTTCCAGGGGTCGGGGACTTTCTAAAAAGGGGACCTCCGGGTAAGGGAGGTGGTATGGACTGCCCGGCTTTCCTGGGTCATGGTCCATTATTTTCAAAAGGCAATTCTCATTCATGGCTAACGAGTTTCTGTCCATAAAGGGCCGCGCCCAGGGCGCCCACCAGGTCTGGCTGGTCCGGAACCAGTACCGGCTCTCCCAGGCTTTCCGCCAAGAGGGATTGAATGCACGGGTTATGGGCCACGCCGCCGGCAAAAAGCACGGGCGGCGTCACCCCCACCCGGTGCAGCATGGCCGTGGTGCGGGAAACGATGGCCAGATGCAGTCCCATCGCGATATTGGTCGGGCTTTCGCCCCGGGCCATGAGGCTGGTGGCCTCGCTCTCGGCAAAGACGGTGCACATGCTGCTGATCTGGATGCGCCGGTCGGCCTGCAACGCGAAATCTCCGAATTTCTCCAGGGGCACCTGCAGGGCTACGGCCATGAACTCCAGGAACTTGCCGGTGCCCGCGGCACAGCGGTCGTTCATTTCAAACTTGGCCACCTTGCCCTCCGGCGTCAAAGCGATGGCCTTGGTGTCCTGGCCGCCGATGTCCAGGATGGTGCGCACTCCGGGAAACAGGCGCCGGGCCCCCAGGGCGTATGCTTGAATCTCGGTGATCACGGTGATTTCGGGGTGGTCCAGGTTTTCCAAGAGCAATTTCCGGCCGTAGCCGGTGGCCACGATCCTGGCCGCCCGCACCCGCTCCAGCAGACTCCGGCATTGGCCCAGGGGGTCAAAGGTGGTGGGGAGCAGGTCCCAATGCACCACCTGGCCGTCCTGGAGCAGCACCAGTTCGATGGAGCGGGAGCCGATGTCGATGCCCGCCACCAGGGGATGGTCTACGCGCCGCGCTTGCTCCGCCATTACACCAGTTCGTACACCAGCCGGTCCCGGGCTTCGTCCAGAAGCACACAGGCCCGCTCCAGGATTTTCACCGCCCGGGGTGAAGCGCCGCCAGGTCCGGCGGCATTGTCCAGGGCCACCTGCACGAAAGCCAGGCTTTCCGTCATCAGCGCATTTTTCAGTTCCTTCACCCGTTGGTGGTCCTGAAATCCCGGGTGCAGGTGCAGAGGGATGACCTGAGCCTTGTCATCCGCCATCAGCGCACCATCTCCAGGAAGGCTTCCACCCGGGTCTTGAGCTGCTCCACGTCCTCCATGCTGTAATCCGTCTCGAGGCTGAGCATGGGGATGCCCGCCGCGTCCAGAGCCCGGCCCACCTTGAAGGCCTCGATGGCATAAGGCTGGCAAAAGTTCAGGGCGAAATGGATCACCCCCTGGACCTGGAGGTCCTGGGCCATGGAGACGATGTTTTGGAGACGCTCCGGGTTGGGGGTAAAACAGGCGCAGTCGATGCGCAGATACCGGTCCACCAAGGCATCCAGCATCTCCTCCAGGGTCTCGCCGGATTCGTCCACCAGGTCCCGGATATTCCGGGTGCCGATGCAAGACTCTTCGCCGACGATGACCGCGCCGGAGGATTCCACGATAAAGGGCAGCTTCCAGTTGGGCACGGCCATGGGGCAGCCGGAGAGCATCAGCCGCGGGGTCCCGGCGGGCGCCACCCCTTCTTTTGCCTGCACCCGTTTTTCCAGTTCATCGCAGAGCTCGCCGATTTTGGCGGTGAAGCGGACCGGATCGTCATAGAAACTCACCTGGTTGATGAGCAAAACGTCCCGCCCGGAAATGGGGGTGGGGACCGCAGCCCGGAGTTGATTCAGGCGCTGCAATACCCGCCGCCGCTGGTTCACCAGCTTGATGGCCTCCTTCAGTTTCGCCGCGGTGATCTCCTTGCCGGCCACCTCTTCGAGGCGCTCTTTAAAGCGCCGCACTTCCGCCCGCCACAACTCCCGGTCGCAAGCCTGCTTCATCTGGGGGATTTCCATGACATAGACCGGGGCGTATTCGTCGAAGATTTCGTAGGCCTTTTTCTTGCCGTCGCAGGTGGTTTCTCCCACCACCAGGTCGCAGGACTCGATGAAGGGGCAGAGGCGGGAGAGCTTGAAGCCCACAAAGGATTTGATCAACGCACAGGTGTTCCGGGGCAGGATCTTCTCCGCGGCTTCCTTGCCGATTTCGGCCCCGGCGCAGAGGCCCACGCAGACGGCGTCCGCGGCCAGCACCAGCTCTTCCGGCACAAAGACGCAAAAAGTGCCGATGACCTTGCGCCCCTGGGCTTTGGCCTCCTGGATTTCCTTGATGCGCAGGCCGTGGACCTCGGACAGTACGAAATCCAGGTATTCCATGCCCTTGAGGCCGCCGTCCTGG
>JAKAGH010000248.1 GCA_021817645.1 Deltaproteobacteria bacterium | reverse complement strand
ACTTACCCTGCATAAACTCTATTGAGGACAGACTCGCATCTCACTATGAATCCATTGACCCCCGGCGAAGAGGTAATGATCGCGGCCCTGGCCCGGCAGGTCCGGGAGGGGGACACCGCCGCGTGCGGTACGCTGTCGCCCATGCCAGCCGCGGCTTTGTGGCTGGCGCAGCTCACCCATGCGCCTCAAGCTGAGGTATTTGTGGCTGGGAGCTCTGACTGGCCTTTTTCGGGGGAGTGGCAGGGTTTCTTCGATTTCGCCCAGCAGGGGAGGCTGAAGGTTTTCTTCCTGAGCGGCGCCCAGATTGACGGCCGGGGGAACATCAACCTCATGGCCGTGGGGGATTACCGGCAGCCCCAGGTGCGGCTGCCCGGGGGCGCGGGGTCGGCGATATTGGCCTACGTGGTGGAACGGGTGGTGCTTTTTAAAACCGTGCATGAGCCTAGAGGGCTGGTGCCGCAGGTGGACGTGGTCACCGCGCCGGGGTACACTCCCCAACTCAGCCCCCGGCAGCGTCCGGGGAAAGTGACTTGCTTGATTACGCCCAAATGCGTCTTCCAGTTTGCGCCCCCGGAACCGCCGCTATTAGAATCCTTGCATCCGGGTGAAGCCCTGGAGGAAGTGCGGCAGCTCACCGGCTTTGAATTTCGGGCGCCCGCAGAGATCCCGGCCACTCCGGCCCTGACCCCGGAGGCCCGGGAATTGTTGTACGGCCCGGTTAAAGAAAAACTGGCCCGGGTTTATCCCCAATTCGCGGAGCGGCTCTTGTAGGGCGCGTCTTACGCGCCAAAAATGGTGCTTACAGACGCACCTTACTGAATCCAGGATTCCATGCCGGCGGGTATTGGTGATTCTCAAGATCTAGAGCATTTCCCCTTTCTGGCCCGGCTGGAGGTGTTGCCGAAGTGGGAAACCGCGGCCCGGCTCTTTTTGGAGCGGGGCGGCATCGCCCTGGTCCTGGGGGCGCCGGACACCGGTAAGAGCACCCTGAGCCGTTTTCTGGTATACAAAACTTTTGCCGCGGGCCTGCCCACGGCCCTGGTGGACCTGGACCTGGGCCAATCCCACCTGGGCCCCCCCACCACCCTGGGTCTGGGTCTGTTTCCGCCCCGGCTGCCGGGAGACCACAGCCTCTTTCCGGACAGTCTCTATTTCATCGGCCAGACTTCGCCGGTGGGAAACATCCTGGAAGTGGCGGTGGGCTGCGGCGTGCTGGTGGGACAGGCGGCCCGCCAGGGAGTGAGCCGGGCCGTGATCAACACCAGCGGCATGGTGCACGGCCCCGGGGCCATACGGTTGAAAAGGGCCCAGGTGGAGCTCTTGCAGCCCCAATTTATTTTGGCGTTGCAGCGGGACCAGGAGTTGGAACCCTTACTGCGGGCCTTGGGGGGAGATGGGACCGGCGGGGGATGGAGCGTCTGCCGCCTGCCGGTTTCCGTCCAGGCCAGCCGCAAAACCCCTGAGGACCGGCGGCGCTACCGGGAAGAGCGGTTCCGCCGTTATTTCCAGGAAGCCCGGCGTCTGGTCCTGCCCTGGCGCTCCCTGGTCTGGGAGGGCCTGATTTGGGGCCGGGGGGAGCCTCTGCCTGCCGCAGAGCGGCAGCGCCTCAGCGGGCTCATCGGCGCGCCGGTCCTTTATGGGGAAGCATCCGGGGAGCGCCAGGTGCTGTTGGTGGAGGAACCGCCTCCGGAAAACTGGCAGCCGCCCCCGGGAGAATCCCTCCACTGGCTCACCTGGAGCGGGATGCACTTCCGGCTGGTGGGCCTGTTGGACGCGGCCCGCCGCACCCTGGCCCTGGGCCTGGTTTTGCCCGCACCCTGGAACCCGGAAGAAATGGCCTTCTGGACCCCCTTAACCCCGGACGCGGCACCCCGGGTGCATTTCCTGCAAGCAGGAAAAATGCGAGTCTCCCTGACCGGAAAGGAGCTGGCTTATGTGTGAACTCTTCGCCATGTCCGCAGGCCATCATTATACGGCCCACGAGTACCTGCCGCCTTTCGCCGACCGGGCCCGGGCCAATATCAGCGGCTGGGGCATCGGCTTCTTCCGCAACGGCACGGTGCTCATTGAAAAGTCCTGTGAAGGCATTTTTACCGAGGATATGCTGCATGACAGCTTCCGCCGCCTGTCCCGGGTGATTGACAGCCGTATCATCCTCTCCCACATCCGCTGTCCCAAAAGCGGGCATCAGAAGGAGTCCCACGCCCAGCCCCTCACAGACCATTTTCTGGATCACAACTGGTTATTCATTATGACCGGTGAATCCCAGAAACCCATGGCCTACCAAAGCCCCCGGCCGATAATGTCCGAAGAACTGATGGCCGCCCGGGTCTTCGAATTCATCCGGGATGAAATGGAATCCGGTCTGGCCAGCCGGCCCCGCCAGAGCCTGTACCAGGTTCTGGCCCTGGGGTGCAAAAAGCTGATTACCAATTATCCGGGGCGCTACCGCTTCTTTCTGGCCAACGAGACCGTACTCTTTGCCTTTCTCAATAATTCCGAGGTGCTCACTTACCAGGACCCCAAGGCCCTGGGCGAGGCGCTGGTGGTGACTACGGTCACCGGGGGGCTGACCGAGCACCCGGACAACTGGTCCGCGTTTTCCCAGCAAGACCCTTCCCGGGGCCAGATCTTGATCATCTCCGGGGCCGACCTGCTCTACCTGGGGCATCTCTGATGTGTGACCTCTTTGCTTTGTCCTCTTCATTGAGCCATACCGCGGCCGCATCCTTGCCCCTCTTTGCGGTCAGAGGCCGGGCCAATGTCCATGGCTGGGGTATCGGTTTTTTCCGCAACAACATCCCGGTAGTGGAGAAATCGGGAGAAAAGGTGTTCAAAGACGGCCGCCTTCACGGCTCTTTTGAGCGCCTGGCTCGGGTGGTGGACAGCCCCATCATCGTCGCCCATATCCGCTACAAGTCCAGCGGCCAGGTGGACGAATGCCATGCCCATCCCTTTACCCTTGATTTTTGGGGGCAATCGTGGATCTTTGCCCATAACGGCAAGGCCCCGGCGATAGAGCCCTATCTGAGCTGCCAGCAGCCGGTTCTGGAGGCCCGGAGCGACTCCGCCCGGACCCTGGAATTTTTCCGGGACTTCTTTCAGGACGCGGAGAGTCGCCGGGCCCAGGTCCCCTTCATCCAGATTCTCAAGGAAGCCCTGGCCCGGCTGCTGCAAGAATACCCGGGGGAGTATAACTTTCTCCTGACCAACGGCCGGGTGCTTTGGGCCTTCACCAATCACCGCCAGTTCCTGCTGCTGAAGGGCAGCAGCAAATTGGAGGAAGCCCTGCTGCTCACCACCATCGACGAAGGTCTCAGTGCCGAGGACTGGAAAAGAATCGTCGCCAGGCCCGGAAGCGCGGGCAAAATCCTGCTGATTGCCGGGGGTGACGTGCTTTATCTGGAAGATTTGATCCTGGCCACCTGATAAATCATGGCTGCAGGGCGGCAGCTGGGGAGGCGAGCGAGGGTTCCCGGCTCCCCCCGCCAAATAATTTACTTTCTTTGAAAATCCGGGCTACTAAGGGACTTAATGTATTAGGGGTTACCAACATCTAACCATTACATCAGTAATTCTCTAGTGGGAAGCTTGGAAAACTCGGGTAAGACGCATCCCGGGCCTTGACGATTCGTCAGGAGGACATTACTATCTGATAACTTACAGATGCTAAAGGGAAATTCATCAGTCTTTTACTGCAGGAGGTGAAACAGGGGAAGTGGAGCCTCATTTGATTTGCTTGCTTGCGGTGAAAAAAGGAGTCTACAGGAAGCCCAGAGCTTGGCAGAATCGGCTTCCTCCAGTATTAAGAATCCCGACTTTTATAAGGAGCCATTGCATGAAACGCAAAAAATCATACCTGGGGTTCATAGCCACCCTGATCCTGAGCCTGGCCCTGGTCTTGGGCGGAGGCGCTTCGCAGCCCGCCCAGGCCGGTACAGAAGATGCGGCCATGTTTTATGGGGACCTGGCTCAATATGGCGAATGGGTGGATTACGAATCCTATGGCCCGGTCTGGCATCCCACCCAGGTGGAGCAGGATTGGCGGCCTTACGTCAACGGCCGCTGGGTGCCCACCGAACAGGGCCAGATTTTCGAGACCCAGGAACCCTGGGGGTGGGCCACCTATCATTACGGCAACTGGATGCCCACCACCTCCTATGGCTGGGTCTGGGTCCCGGGGCGCACCTGGTATCCCTCCACCGTCACCTGGCGGGCCAGTCCGGACACCACGCCGGTAGAGGACTCCTACGTCGCCTGGGCCCCGATCCCCCCGCCTGATTACGTACCGCCCCCCGAGCCGGCGTATGCTCCCCCTGGCGGTTACTACCCCGGGAGCCCCGTCGCGGACCTGATCACCGCGCCTTTCTGGATCGCGGCCGCAGCCACCAGCTTCGTGTTGGGCCTGGGGCAGCCCTATACTCCGGCTTACTCGTATTACAACGCCGGTGTGCTGATGCCCCCGGCGTACATTCCGGTGATTCTGCCGATCGCGCCCATCATCCCTTCCTTCTACTCGCCGGGCTACTATCCTCCAGCTTTCTTCGGAACGGGCGTCGGCATGGGTTACGGCGCCTATGCCTTTGGGCCGTCACCGCGTTATATCTCCCGGGTCACCAACATCAACCAGACGATTATCAACAACACCATCATCAACAACACCAACAACATCACCAATATAAGAAACGTGACCGCGCCGCCGACGGCTATCGGCGCGAACCCGGCAATCAGAAATATCCAGCCCCCGGCCCTGACCCAGGGAAGACCACTGCCCCAGGTGAGACCGGTGGCCAATGTGAAGCAGGCTCAAGCCAATTTAGGCAAACCCAATATCATCCCCGCGCCCAAAAACGCACCCCCATTGACGGCCCAAATCCCCAAGGCCACGGCGGCCGCGCCGCCCACCAAGGGGGCCGTGGGTGCGGC
>JAKAGH010000247.1 GCA_021817645.1 Deltaproteobacteria bacterium | reverse complement strand
GGCCATGGCGGCCAGAAAATGGTTTTGGCACCTGCCCTCGGGGGCTCAAACGCAAGAAATTTCCTCTATTTGAAGACCATTCTCTCTGCAGTCAGTGCTAAGCACAAATTATTACCAAAATCACGGACAGATTTTAAACCCTAAGGGGTTCGGAGATCCTGGTGGGCCCTGTCTCTCCAGGCCCGGGGGATTACCCGTTCCCACATTACGCAGGCTTAATAATTGATCGTCAGTCCAGGAGGAAAAGATTAAACAAAAAATTCGATTTGACTATCGCAAAAGTTTCCATCTTTTACACCTGAGTGTATCACTAAATCCTTTTTCCACAATTAAGTCAACACCTATTTCCCAGCAAATTCAACTTATTGAAATCATGATCAGAATTATTTCTTATTGTTTCATCTGCGCAGGGGCAATTCGCTCTTCTTTGCGAAGGATAGCGCGACTTTGGCAAGTTGATCTTATCGAAAATTACCGCCTGCTGGGAAAAGGGCTGGGGTCCAGGGTCCATAAAAAAACCTTGGTTAACAAAGCCGCAGCCAGCAAATGCATATCCACGAGAAGCTCCAGGCGGTGGCGGTACAGCTGGAGTTGGCGCCGTGATCTTATAATCTGATTAGGCTTATCGTTGGTCACGGCAGGAAAGATATCGATTATAGATAGAATGATCTCATGGGAAAAGCATTCGTTGATTTAATTTGGTTTCTTTTCTTTGTCTTAGGAGCTTTCTGGCTTGGATTGCCAAGGGCTTTAAAACATCATTAAAGGATGAATTATCAGAAGAGCATTACGTAAGGAATTATTCAATCGCTGCTATTCTTCTTGCTATTATTATTGGAACTTTCATCTATTTAAATAACAGCACTGAAGTTAAATTCTGAAAAAAATGACCAGATAATTAATCAAATCTGAATGTATTCTGCACCCTGGGGAAAAAGCTTAAGGCGGTGGGCGGTAAGATTTAAGTTGGGACTTATGGCCTGGCGGCCAAAGCCTGGGCCACTTTCTCTTCCAGGTCCTGCTTGTCGATGGGTTTGGCGCAGTAGGCGAAGGCCCCCAACTGCTGGGCCTGATTGGCGGTCTCCCGGGTGGGGTGGCCCGTGAGCATGATGACCCGGGTCCGGGGGGAAATCTTTTTTAACTCCGCCAGAAGCTGCACGCCACTCATCTTTTTGAGGCGGATGTCCAGGATAGCCACCTCCACCGGGTAGTGGCGGGCGTAATCCAGGGCATCCGTTTCCTCGGTGCACACGGCCACCTGATGGCCCTTTCTCTCCAACAGGCGTTTGATCATCAAGCCGGCGTCCGCGATGTCATCAACCACTAAGATGCGACCCATGGCCTAACCCTTGGCTTTCACCCTAATTTGTTGTCATCAGAAAACTCCCCACATTGAAAAAGAAGGGGGGCCGGGGGGGGAGCTGTCCCGCAAAGATTTTGCCATATCGGCGGCAACTTGATGAGAGAAAGTTCAACCGCATCATCTTATCCAGAGCCGGTGCAGGCTGAAGCCGCCCGCAGAAAAACCCCCTCTCCCCTTCGAGGGGAGAGGGCTGGGATGAGGGGTGGCGTCTTCGGCTGCCCCCCCTCACCCTTCCCTCTCCCCCCTTGGGGGGAGAGGGTAAAAGCTCGAAAATTCCCCGAGTTGTCCGTCGATGCGCACTGCCTTTTTTAGAAAGGAATTCACTGCCTTTCTTAAAGCAAATACACGGTCGCCCCCCTACTCAGCCACCGAGGCAGCCGGAGCGGGCAAGACCTCACCGGCAAATTCCGGCATTTCCTCCCCGTGCAGCGGCAGTTCCAAGAAAAAAACCGCGCCCGGCCCCTGGGCGCGGGGATGAGGTTCATCTGCGCCCCAATACTCCGGAGGGACCGGGCTGACGGCTCGGATCTGGCCCCGATGTTCCCGGACGATCCCGAAGGATAAGGAGAGTCCGAGGCCGGTGCCGCCGCCGGGGGCCTTGGTGCTGAAGAAGGGGTCAAAGATTTTTTCCAGGTCCTGGGAATCAATGCCCGCGCCGGTATCGGCCACGCTTACCAGGGCCCGGCGGCCATCCGCCGACAGACCAGTGGCCACGCGGATGACGCCGTTTTGGCCGATGGACTCAAAGGCGTTATTGAGGAGATTGAGCCACACCTGTTTGAGCTTTTCCCGGTCACCGACAATGGGGGGGATCTCCGGGTCAAGACTGGCCTCCACCTCCACCCATTCCTGCTTGAAGATGGGCTTGAGGATTTGCAGCACCTCGGAGAGGGAGCCGTTCAGGTCCATCTCTTCCATGTGGCTTTCCATGTGCCGGGAAAAACTCAGGAGATCGGAAACGATGCGGCGGCAGATCTGCGCCTGTTTTTCAATGATGGTGAGGAATTCGTGACTCTCGGAATCCTGGGGCAGGTCCTCCAGGAGCATCTGGGCATACCCCAGGATGATGGCCAGGGGGGTGTTGATTTCGTGGGCAACGCCGCCGGCCAGCTTGCCTAATTCCTCCATTTTCACCGACTGGATCAGCTTCTCCTGATAGCGTTTGATTTCCGTGATATCCCTGGCGGTGAAGAGCAGCCCCACCACCCGTTCCTCATCGTGCACCGGCACCTTGACCACGTGAAACCAGCGCTGCTCCGGCCCCTGGCCGATGAGGACCTCTCTGGAGACCGCCCCGCCGGTGTCAAAGAGGCCCCGGTCTTCTCCTGGGGGAGCGGCATTCTGCCAGAGCCGGGAAATCTCCGGGTGCGCTTGGCCGATGAGTTCTTCCTCTCTCAGTGCGTAGAAGTTTAGAAAGGCAGGGTTGGCGGCCCGGTAGGCCAGGGTTTGATCCTGCAGGCTGACCAAATCGGGGGTCGCATCCAGGATGGTTTTGAGCACCTGCTGCTGCCGGGCCAGCCCCTTTTGCGCGGCCCGCAGTTCTTCCAGGCGGTTGCGCAGGCTGAAGGCCATCACTTCGAAGGCTTCGGCCAGCTTCTGGATTTCATCCCCCCGGTTTTCCAGATAGACCCGGCAGAGCTGGCAGTCGTCAATTTTGGTTTCGTAGCCATCCTCACCGCAATCCGGACAGAGAGTCCCGCTCAGATTCCAGCAGCGCTGCAGCCGGTCGCCGTAGGCCGGACATTCTTGCCGTTCACAATTCATGATGTCCCAGCAGTAGCGGTGGGGAGCCAGGCCGGTCTGCTGGTCCATATTGCCCTTCACCATTTCTTCGGCGGAGCGGCGCAAGATATTCAAACGCCGGGTGACCGTGCCGGCAAACAGGGTACCCATTATCAGGGCAATCACCGCCGCGCCGGCGGTGACGGAAAAGACCGTGGTCACCAGGCGCTGCACTGCGGTCTGGGCCTTCTCCCGGGACAAGCCCACATGCACCGTGCCCAGCCGTTGGGGGCCGATCTGCACCGGCACGGCAAAGTCGTAAATAAAGTCGTCATCCGTATCCAGCAGTTGGATACGCTTATGGGCTCCGGCGGGCAGGATGTTGGCCTTCAGGAGTTGCACCGGAAAATCGGCTTGAAAGGAGTGGGAGAGCACCTGGCCGCTGTGGTCCTGGATGAAGGCATAGATGATATCGTCGCTGGATTCCTTGACCTCATCCACCATGTTCTTCAGGCGCAAGAAATCCTGGGCCAGGAGAGGATCGGTGGACCGGGTGCCGAGATTCAGGGCCAGGGTCATGCCCCGTTTCTTAATTTCCGTCAACATGGCCTTGCCGGCCAGGCGGCTGACCAGAAAGGCGGACAGCAGCCCAAAGACCAACACTACCACCGTGATCCCCAGATTGATCTTGGTGCGGAAAGTCATCTGGGAGAAGAATTTAATCATCTACGCGCCCTTGGCAGTTAGGGAAATGGCCGGAGGCAGATGCGCCCCGCGGTCAATCCCTCTTCTTCTTTAAGTCGCCTTTAGCAGCGGCTTCCGATTCCACCAGGGCTGCCAGCCGGCGGACCGGATCAAAGTCCCGGTCCTGGGCCGGGATGATGGCGACAAAACCGGCCTGTTCCAGGATGGGTTTCTGTGCCGGATTATTAATGTTCAAGGCCAGCAAAGCCTGTTTAATTTTTTCCACCAGGGCCGGGTCCAGTCCTTTCCGGGCGGCGTAAACCCAACCGGGGTACCAGGGAGTGGTGGCCAAAACCCGGATCTGTTTCAGGTCAATTTTATGTTTCAAGATATCCAGGGTGCCTTCCCTGATGGTACCTGCATCGTATTTGCCCGAATACACGCCCATGACCACCTTTTCCTGCTTGCCTCCCGGTCCCGGTGCAAAAGCGATCTCGGAGAAATCCTCTTTTCTCAATCCGTGTTCCAGAATCAGGCTCCAGGGATAGAGGTACCCACCGGCGGAAGTGGGGTCCACGGCAATGAACCGTTTGCCCTTCAGGTCCGCCAGGGTGCGTATTTTCTGATTATCCGCCCGGCAGATGATCTGGCCCCGGAAATTTTCCTTCCCCACCGCCTCCACCACCCGGGCGAAGGCCTGGGCTCCGTAGCGCTCGGCGATTTTCACGTAAATAAAAGGATTACTGAAAGTAATATCGATCAGTCCCCGCCCCACCATATGCATATGTTCATCGAAAGTGTCCGGGAACACCTGCTGCACCTTTAAGCCGGTGGTCCGGGTCAGGTATTCCATCACCAGATGATGCCGTTTATAAGAAACAGTGTGCGCGTACTGGGGCAGGTATGCATAAGTTATACCTCGCTCCGGTTTATAAACCTTGATTTCCTGCCGCTCCGACAGATCGACCTTTTTTACGGGTTCGCTATCCCCACAGCCGGGCAGGAAACCCCAGGCGCAGAGGAGCAGAAGAATAATTCTGGCGGCTTGCATCGTTTTCATGTTTGCCTTAGTTGCTATCCTAAAGATTATGTTGTTTCAAGCGCTTCCAAATGGTCACCCGGCTGACCCCGAGAATCCGGGCGGCCTCTGATTTATTCCCCCCAGCCTCCTCCATGGCCTGGCGCAGCAACTCCTTATCGTCACCTTTGCCGGCCACCGCACGCCCGGTGGTTATGGGC
>JAKAGH010000246.1 GCA_021817645.1 Deltaproteobacteria bacterium | reverse complement strand
GTGGCAAGGCTGCTGATGTCACCATCTCCACGTCAAACGGCATTATTCGCCGCAAGAAAACTCCAAAAACTCATAGCGGAGTCGTAGGGCCAGTCCCGAAAGACCAGGAAATGGCGGCTATCTCCTGCGACCCGCTGACCTATCTTTCCTTCCCTGGTGATACGAGACGGGAAATCCTTTTCCGAATGATTCCTGGGTTGAACCACAGTCTGGAGGAAATTCGGAAACGGCTTACGGACTGGCTGACTGCTTCGGGAGAGCCTGTCAACGATCTGGCGAAGCTGGCGCTGAACGACCTGTCGGAACTGGCTGCTTCGAAAGGCTTTAAGTTCGCGGCAGAAGAAGCCGTCGCACGACGGCGCGAAGCAAAGGCTGTGCTGAAAGAGGCCAGAGTGGAAGAGCCGGGGCAAAGAGCAATAATTGGGGATAAGGAATTTATCCTCCCCGATTATCAGAAGGCCGAAGTGGAAGAGAGATTAGCAAATCTCCAGAAAAGCCGTGACGAACTCCTCCAGAAAAAAGGGAAGTCCATGGGCGACATGGATGACCTTCCGAAACTGGAGAAAGAGTTGGCTGATCTGGAAGCTAATCCCATCGAACCGCCGAAGTCTGGGGAAGTGGAACGCTTGCAGGTTGCCCTTGAAGCCAGCCGCCGCAGTATGGCGGGCTTGCAAAAACAGCTGGATAACCTGGGACCCGGCAAAGCTCCTAAATGCTACCCTGCTATGTGCCCCGCCTTTCCGGGGTACGAAAAACCCTGTCCCAAAGCCAGGCAAACGGCTATCGCGGGAAAGAAAGCTGCTGAACCCGCCGAGATCGAAAAGGTACAGGGATTCTTGAAGAATGAACAAGAAAAGGTGGAGCGCCTGGAGAAAGAATTCCAGGAGGCTCAGGCCAAGCAAAGCGCATACGAGCAGCATCCTCAAAAGTGTCGGGACCTGAGCGCCAATATCGCCAGGCTTAAGACGCAGGCAGCTATGACGGCCGAGGTGGACAAGGAGATTGCTGTTCTGGATTCCAGAATGAAGGTCGGCCAAGACCTTCTGGCCGAGGTGATCAAATTCTGGCAGCAAAAGGACGCGGCTGATGCAGCCGCGGCCAAAATGGCGAAGGCCGAGAAAGAAGCTATCCTTTACGACGCTATGGCAAAGGCCCTGGCACCGGAAGGTACCCCATCCCGGATGATAGCCGAAGCCCTGAAGCCGATGAACGACCTGCTGCAGGTAGTGGCCGTGCATCTGTTTCCCGGCCGGACATTGATGCTGACAAAGGAACTCGGAATTGATCTGTCCGGGTCCCCTTTCGTCACCCTGTCCAAATCCGCTAAGTTCCGGGTGGGCGTGGCTTTTCAATACGCCCTGACACGGCTGGCCGGGGCCCGTCTCCTGATGATAGATGAGGCGGACATCCTCGACCCCGGAAACAGAGGCCAATTGATCGACTTTCTGCTGGCCGTTCGTCAGGACTTCGACACCATTCTGGTGTTCGCCACTTCTGACCACGTTGACCCTTCACCGGTCCCGGAGATCCAAGTCTGGTGGCTGGAGAAGGGGAAGATCAAACCGGTTAGCCAGCCGATGGCTGCTTAATAAAAACCATTTACCCCACTGGGGGGAGACCCCTGGCAGGGGTGGTCTCCCCCTGGGGGTAGAAAATCGGAGGGAGATCATGGGTAAAGAGAACTGGCTGTGGCCGTTTAGAGGCGGGACCTGGAGAGAAAGAATGTTAGCCATGCCATATGCCCTGGAATTGGTGCTTATAGGCTTGTTTCTCTACTTCCTATCCTGGTTCCTGAACCCCTTTAAATCGCTTTTTTAGCCTCAAGAGAAAAAGAAAGGATAACCAAAATGCCAATCTACGAATATGAATGTGCGGATTGCGGTTACCAGGACCAGCGCTTGGCCGGCGTCAACGACCATGTGATCGTCTGCACCCAATGCAACGGAGTAATGGTGCGGCGGGACCTGGATATGTTCGAGTCGTATTTCTTGTCCCTGGAACCGGGGACCGGGAATGCGGCAGAGCAAATGAACTAAAACCGTTCTAAATAAAGACCAGCAGCTTGTCTGCTATGGCCCCATCGGGGGGAGGTGACTTACCCCCTGGGGGGCATAGTCATCCTCCCCCCCGATGGTCAAAGGAGGGTGACATGCAGAAGCAGAGCAAAGATCAGCAATGGCAAGATGCTCTATCAGGCATCCTGCAAGAATTTGAGCAGGGCACGATACCTGAGGCCATTGCCCTGGCGATGTTCCCCACAGCCGATATTCCATCGGCCAAATGGAGCTTGTTAAACAGGCTCCTGATGGTGATGGCGGGAACTGGGGACGCCCGGGGAATCAAGCAGTGGAACCAGGTAGGCCGCCGCGTTAAAAAAGGCGCGCATGCTTTCAGGATATTTGCTCCGCGGTTCATCAAGATAAAATCGCAGAACCTGTCTAAGTCCACAGAGGGCGAAGACCTGGAATCTGCGGCGACTGCGGAAACCAAAGAAAAGAAACGGATAGTGGGCTTCCTTCTTATCCCGGTATTTCGGGTTGAAGATACAGAGGGGGAGCCCCTCACCTACGAAGCACTGGAAGTTCCTGACCTGCCACTTATGGAAGTGGCCGGAGCCTGGGGACTGGAAGTAAAGGCAATCCCGGGCAACAACAGGATATACGGCTGCTTCAGTCCATCGGCAGGCAGAATCAGCCTGGCATCCCCGGAAGAAAAGGTTTTCTTTCACGAGCTCGCCCATGCCGCTCACAGTCGGACAGGGCTGCTTGAAGAAAGAGCCAAGTGGCAGCGCGAGATGGTGGCGGAGCTTTCTGCCGCGGTGCTGTGTCGCGTCTGCGGTCGGCAACCGGATGAAAACCTGGGCGAGACCTTCAGTTATCTTGAGCAGGAATCAAAGAAAGCCGGGCTCCCCGTGACTCAGGCTTGTCTGACGGTACTGAGCGACGTGGAGGCAACGCTGAACCTGGTATTTTCCGCGGCTAAGTGCACGGACGCAGTGCCTGCCGGTGAAAAGATGAGGGAGGTGGCATGATGGCACCACAAGGCACCATCTACCTTCTTCACTTCGATAGGCCCCTGGCCCACGCCCAACACTATGTTGGGTTCGCCATGAACGTGGAAGCCAGAATCAAAAGTCACAGGAAAGGAACCGGTGCCCGGCTGCCAGCCGTCTTCGCTGAGCTGGGGATCGGCTTTACTATGGCACGCACTTGGCCCGGGGACCGCACGGAAGAGCGGCGCATTAAAAACATGCGCAGCTCCCCCAAGCTGTGTCCAATCTGCCGGCAAAACAAAAGATCACACTAAAAAAACCCCAATGGGGGAGAGAATCCCCCGATGGGGGACATCTCTCCTCCTGGGGATCAAAAAACGAGGAGAAGAGAATGTCAAAAGAAAACGCTGTTTCTGCGTCGAAAGTTGTCCCAACGTGCCGCATTTGCGGCTGCACCGAAGATCATGCCTGCGAAGGCGGCTGTTCTTGGGTGAGTGATCCTGAGGGTATTGGTGATCTTTGCAGTAAATGTCTCACTAATCCCAATTATACCTGGGAAATTCCCCTCGAAAAGATTCGCCCGGCTCCTTGGAATCCTCCGAGTCGGCTGGACCCTAAAAAGGTTGAGGGTTTAGCTGACAGCATCAAGAAGGAGGGTCAGAAGCAAGATGGTCTGGTGCGGCCGGTAGAGGCGGAAGCCCCGGTTGAGTATGAAATCGTTTTCGGTCACCGGCGCTCTGCGGCCCGCAAGCTGCTCTCCGAGAAATACGACGCCGCTTTCGGGGTGCTGCGCTGTAAGATTGAGGAGATGGGTGAAGAACGTGCCATGATCCTCACCGGAATCGAGAATCTGCAACGCAAAGATTATAGTGAAGTCGAAGAAGCCGAGTTCTTCAGGACCTGTGGGGAAAAGTACGGCGAATCGGCGGTCACGATGCTGAGTGAAAAACTCAGTGTCTCACCCCGCTATATTCGCAAGCGCATTGAGTTTCTCAAGCTCCCCGAGGTGGCTTTGGAACTATGGAGGCCCGGAATCTGGCACGTGGGTCACATGGAACAGCTTCTGCGCCTGGGTAGTAATGACCAAGTGGAGGCGTTCTTCGTGGCACTCGCGGAAGATCGGCGGGTCAATCCGAAGGACCTGGCGGTCTGGCAGTTAAAGGATATGATCGACCACCTGGCGGTGGCGCTCCATTCCGGTCGGTTTGACAAGGCTGACTGTAAAACCTGCAGAAAGAATACCGATGTTCAACGGAAACTCTTCGGCAGCGAAAAGGAGAAGACCAAGTGTCTCGACCAGGACTGTTTCCGGAGCAAACAACAGGCCTGGTTTGACGCCAAGTGGCTCACATGCAAAGAAAATAAATTCAATACCCAGACCGCGATAATCGGTGACTTTAAAACCAAATACACCGCATCATTTTGCGGCTACAGCGGTCCAGTAAAGGTGGCTGAGAAATGCCAATCCTGCTCCAAGTACGCCACGATTGTCAGCCTCCAAGGCCAAATGCAAAACTATAGCGACCGAAATCAGGTCTGCATGGGGGAGAAAAGCTGTTTTGAGCAAGTCGAAGCTTCCTCCAAAAAGGAGAACCGGGCCAATAGCAGTAAAGCCAAGGATAAAGTAGACCCCGATACTCCCCGGGTTCCATGGCACGGCGAGCACTTTCGGCAGGAATTCTACCAACAGGAAATCCCCAGCCTCATGGCCAACCTCTTGGCGGATGACTCCCGCCGCCTACAAATAGCTCTGGCGGTCATGGTTAATTCTGCCGATGAGCTCTGCGAATGGCTCTGTGAGAAGGTCGGGGTTGAGCCTCCCGCCAAGGAAAAGTGGCGAGATCATGCCACGATGCCCTTTCCGCGGCTCCTGAAACTGGTCAAATCCTTAAACGGAATGCAGGCCGAAATCCTTTTGGCGGAGGCCTTAACCCTTATTGCCCTCCATACAGCTTACGGTAAGGGTAATTGGAATTGCCGCCTGACCTTCATCGACCCCGACCGCCAAGCCCTGGCCGAGTTC
>JAKAGH010000008.1 GCA_021817645.1 Deltaproteobacteria bacterium | reverse complement strand
CATCTCCCGCCATGGCCGCGTTTTGCGACTCGATTTCCAGCCTATCTTCTTCTTTTAAGCGGAGCTTCCGGCCGTCCCGCAGATGCCGGTCGCACATGGCCAGGACCTCCAGGGGGCTGCCTTTGATCGCCAGCAGCTGGCCCTTAGAGGGATGCTCATGAAAAGAGCCCATAAACGGCCGGTCTTCGGAGCGGTAGTTGAACTTTTCCAGGGGATAGCGTCGCCTCAAGGCCTTGACATCGACTCCGGCCTTGATGGCCAGATCCACCATAGCGGATTCCGTGGGGGTGCCCCGGAGAGAATATTGGCCTTCCTTGCAATAAACTTTCGTTTCATTGCATAAGACCGACACCTCCAGCAGGCGCTCCAATTCCGCATGCTCCGTCAAAGACAGGGAACCCTGGGGCGACCAGAATTTACTGGCCGCCACTTTGACTACCTGCATGCCGGCAAAGATTTGGACCACGGACATCTGGTTATGGGTAATAGTGCCGGTCTTATCCAGGCAGACAACCTCCACCGCGCCCAGGGTTTCCACCGCATTCAGGCGACGGATCAGGACATGATGCCTTTTCATGTCCCGGACTCCCAGAGCCAGGGTGGTGGTGGCCGCGGCCGGGAGACCCTCGGGCACTGCGGCAGCCGCCAGGCAGATGGAATTGCGCAGCATCTCCAGCCAGGAAAGGCCTCGCCAGAGCCCCAAGATAAAGACGCCGCCGCAAATACCGGCGCAAATCAGGACCAGACGGTCGCCCACCTCGCCCAGTTGTCTTTCCAGGGGCGTCTCCGGCGTGGTCGCTTCGCCTGCCAGGGTTTGAATCAAACCGATCTCGCTGAAACTGCCGATGGCCACCACCACCGCCAGCCCTTCGCCCCCGGTGACCAGGGTCCCCATAAAAACCATATTGACCCGGTCCCCCAGAGGAATATTCTCCTCTGTCAGAGCCCCACAGGTCTTGACCACCGGCATGCTTTCCCCGGTCAAGGCGGACTCGTCCACCGAGAGATGGCGGGCCTCAACCAGGCGGGCATCCGCGGGCACATAGCTCCCCGGACGCAGGACCACCAGATCGCCCAAGGTGATTTCCTCGGAGGAAAGTTCCCGGAGCTTCCCGTCCCGGATCACCAGGGTCATCGGCTGCATTATGGTCTGGAGGGAGCGGATGGTTTTCTCGGCTTCGCTTTCGGTTTTGTAACCGATGAAGGCATTGGCCACCACCACGCCGGCAATCAAGACGGCGTCCACCAGGCCCCCGGTCACTATCGACAGGCCGGCGGCCGCGCCCAACAGGGCCACCGGCAGCGAGTTGAACTGCTGATAAAAGATTTCCCAAGAGGAGCGGGGCTGAGATTCGGGCAGAACGTTGGACCCAAACTTATCCAGGTTTTTTTGGACCGCGGCGGCGGAGAGGCCCGCGTCTGGAGAGGTGTTAAATTTGGTCAGCACCTCTTCCGCCTCCAGGAGGTGCCAGTTCTCCTGGGGCTGGTCCTCCGGACCGGAGAAATAACCCTTGATGGTATTCAAGGACGGGGCCAAGCCCCGGATTACGGAGGTAGCCGCGGCTTGGCCGGGGGCAGCCGGAAGCGTGCCGTTATGCAGGTGGTGCTGGTGTTCCTGGACAATCCTGGAGATCAGGGGCTCGATGGTCTGGGGGGTGTTGCCGGAATTGAAACACACCAGGATGGTCCCCGTCAGCGCTGAGGCCGAGACGTGGGAAATCTCCAGATTCCGGGCCAGCCTGAATTCCAGCAGCTTTTTCAGCGGCTCCGAACGGTAAAGCCCTTCCACCTTAAACCTGGCCCGTCCGGGCACAGTGGTATGGATCGCCTGCACCATCGCGTCTTGTCTGTCCATCGTGCTTAGGAAATTTTTATGAGGAAGGCATCGGCTTCCTCAGGCCGCTACCGGCTCGCTTTAGCCCTTCGGCCCCTTCTTTTCCGCCGGGGCTGCGGGGGCCGGTTTCTCTTCTTTGGGGGCCGCGGCTTCCGCCTGGGACTTGGGCAAAACGGCGCAGGCCACGTCCTTGAGGCCCTCCACCGTCCCCATGAGGACGTCGCAGATGGATTTCACTGCGGTCTGCCCCAGGGTGCCCGCAGCTTCCAGGGCGCCGCCCACCGCGGCCTTGGCCGCGCTGCCCACATTGCTGCCCATCTGACCCGCGGCTTCCATCACCCCCGCGACTACGCTGCTGGCCACGGTGGCCACGTCACTGCCGACTTCCGCGGCGCCTTTCACCGCGCCTTTGGCCAGTTGGGACGCAGCCTGGGTGACATCCCCGCCCACGTCGCCGACGCCCAGGATGATGCCCTTGGCCACGTTTTTGGTGCCCGTGATCAAGCCGGTGCCCACTTCCTGGGTGGCGCTGATGGCCCCTTTGACCACCTCTTTGCTGACGTTAATGGTGTCATTGGCTACCGAGCCCGTGGCCTGGAGGGCGTCGGCAACCGTGTTCCTCGCCAGGTTGACAATCTGCGCTTCAATTTCCTGGAGTCCCTTAAGACTGCCCACCACTCCGTCTTTCACGGTGGTGCCGGCTTGCCCCAGCATTTCCCCCACGCCGGCGGGTTTTTTGGTCTCTTCCGGTGACATGCGTTGCCCTCCATCAATTCTTGGTGGCACCGGCTTTCCAGCCTGTGCGGATTACGGATTACCGAGGCGGGCGAGACGCCCGTCCTGCTGCTTCTCACGACTTACAGGTGAGATAACGGCTCAAAGATGTTGGCTCAGCCAGGCAGCCAGTTTAAAAGTGTCAACTCCCGGAAAAAGAAGAGAGAAGGTGGATTTCAAAGCCAGTAGAGAACTGAACGAGGTTAAGGCTTTTTTATCATAGTGAACCAACACTTCCCCCCGATCGGCATCCGGCTCCACCTGCTGAATGCCGTGGATGGCGGAAAACCGGGACTTAAATTCTTTGGCAAAATCTTGGTCGCCCTGCATTCTGGCAATGGCCAGATTGATTTCTCCCGGCTGGGAGTCGATGACCTCGATTCCTGCGAATCCCATAAAAACCCCTTTTAGCAATGCTTGTCGCCAACTCTATCCTAATCAATAGAGCTTACTATAACCACTTGCAGCCTGTTTCTCCAATGGAGAGAGGCCGATATATATCGCCTTGAGAAGTATTAAAATTAACCAAATTTTAACAATAACCCCATTAATTCCTAACTTTCCAACTTCATAATAAAATCAACCAAATGAAATATGACTTCACTGGGGGATAAGTTAAGATGAATATAGTTTCTTCATATGTCCATGCCCTGGACGGAAGGCTGCGCATCAAAATACCCGAAGTAAAGGGCGCGCCGGTCCAGGCCCGGGAAGTAGAAAGCCATCTCCAATTATTGACTGGTATGGTAGAAGTTTCGGCGAATCCCATCACCGGTAATGTCTTGATTCTCTATAATCCCCGCCTGCTCAGGGAGGATCAAATTATCTCCACCCTTATGGAATTGGGTTACCTGGAAGAGGCGTCCCATAGGACGCAGGAAACAAAAGGCCGGGGTGCGGTGGAGTTAGTGACCTCTACGGTGGCTTCAACCATCATGGAAGTGGCCTTAAGCCGCTTGGTTGCCGCCTTAATTTAACCTTCAGAGACTCATCATGGCCTGGGGCGCAGTCCATAATATTACGCATCTCTTTTTCGGAGACTCCCCAGCTCCGGCCTGCCACTCAATCCATCCCTTTCCTGAATGGAGGCGGTATTTTCGACTGCATCGCCTGCCTAGTTGTCAGCGTTATCGGATTCCGCGGGTACGCCGCGAGACAGAGAAGGCATTGCCGGGATTGCGGCTGCAATTTGGCTGGAATGTACGAGGATTTTTATTGATTAACTACGACTGGACCGACGCTCCTCCTTTTTTTCTTTTCCTTTGGCCTCCTCAGTAATGGGAACTGGAACCTGTTCCGGTGGCCCGCTCTCGAACCATCTCCGATTCATCAACGCCAGGCTGCTGACCCCGAACCAGAGATAGTCATACCAGACAGGAAACGCGGTTTTATCCGCAGCCAAAAAGCTCCGCACCCCGAAAAATAATAGAGCCAGAGGCACTAACAGTTTCAGGTCCAGGCTGCCGGTGATTCTGCCTACTTCAGCATTAAGGGCCTGCACCCCCGCGACCAGGCTCCCGCCGGGGTTGGCGCCGGCAGCCGGATTTGCGGCCCATGAGGTCAGCATGGTTATCAGGCTCAAGGCCTCAATTTCCGGAAAAAAGTCCGCCAGCACTGCGCCCAGAGGCTCTATGGTTTCCGCAGCCATGGTCGCCAGGTCAAAGAGAACGAGAACGCTCCCCGTCAGGGGGTTGGCCTCCACTTGCCGGATTCCCGGAACCGCGGCTAGTTTTTCCCGGGCCTTTTGGGCCAGCTCAGGGTTGCCCTTGACCTTGGCTACCTTTAACCGGACCCGTCCCGGCAAGGCATGAACCACCTGGAAGGGCGCAACTGTCATGGTTCATCCTGTGTGAGCTTTAGCCGGCAGATGGGGTTTTTGACTTGGCGGTAGCCGCCGCCGCAGGTGCGGCCGCAGACCTTTCCGCCTGGCATTCGGCCACCAAGTCGCTGATCTGCTCCCCGGCTTCGGCGGCATACTCTTTGACCGTGTCCGCCAGGGCCAGGTAGCCTTTAATCAAGGTCTTGGCCAACGGGCGGGAGACCGACGCCACCGCCGGGAGGACTATGGGAGCGGCCAACGCCACCCCAAGGATCACTAAAATACTGGGAAACGCTCCTTTTATGCCATCTTCCAATAGTGCCATGACCACTCCTCCTGGTTGATTTGAGAAACTCGCGAGGCAAAGATAGTTCTTCTAAAGACCAAAAAGTAATTATTTAATCCCCATAGTGAAGGGAGGAATAAAGTGGGCGGGAGTGACCATTGCTGCTCCCAACCCGGAAGAGTAAAAATTAACGAAAAACTAACACAATCTGCAATGTTTCCTAACCGATATATGTCAGCATCGGACACATGGAATATAAAACGCAGCTACATCAGTCCATTTGGCAGGGGATGGTGAGACTTTTCATTCTTCACCAAGCGGGGGAAGCGCCGGTTTATGGCGTCAGACTCAAGAAATCCTTGCGCGAGCGGGGCTACGACATCAGTCCCGGCAGCCTTTACCCCTTGCTGCATGCCATGGAAGGGGCCGGCCTCCTACAGTGCCGCCTGAAAGTGTTCAAAGGGCGGGTCCGCAAATATTACAGCATCACTCCCCAGGGAGAATCCTGCTTGCAGGAATTACGGGCAGCCTTCTCCAGTCTCGCCCGGGAGATATTTTTCGGCAATTCGACGGTGCTCGCCAAAAATAGCTAAGAATTTCTTATACGCGTCAGCCTGTCCGGGCATGTAACGGCAGCGCCTTGCCCTGAAAAGATGCATGGGGCTTTTGCTTTAACCCAGAATCGCCGGTGCTGCTTTTGATAAAAATGTTGCATCCAGTAGACGTAACGAATAATTAACCTCCTTTTCATCATGCCCTAATGATTCCGGCTTAGAATGACCTAAATATCTCATTCCCAGGGGGATAGAAAATGGTGATTCGGGCATGGTAACCGGGCTGCAACAAAAGCTTTTTACCCTCATCCACCACAACCATCTAATTTACAACACCTGCTGGGAAGATCCCCGCATCGACCGGGAACTCCTCCAACTTACTCCGGAAAGTACAGTGGTGGCCATCACCAGCGCCGGCTGCAACGTGCTGGATTACCTCCTGGATGGGCCTGCCGCCATCCAGGCGGTGGACGTCAATTTCCGGCAAAACGCGGTGCTCGCCATGAAAATGGCCCTGCTGGACGCCGGCGACCATCAGGCCCTGTTTGCCCTGTTCGGCCAGGGCGGGGTCCCGGACTATCGAGACCTCTATGCCCCCCTGCGGCCTTTCCTGCCGGCCTGGGCCCAAAGATTCTGGGATGAAAAAATCGTTTATTTCAACCCGAAGGGGGTGCGCCGCTCCTTTTACTGGCGAGGCGCGGCCGGGGATTTTGCCTGGGTTTTCAAGCGCCTGATGCTAAACGGCAAAAAAAGCCTGGCCCTGGCTCTGCTGGAAGCCGGGTCCCTGGCGGAGCAAAAGCATTGCTATGACCGGCTGGAGCCGCACCTGTTCAACCGCGGTGTCAACTGGCTGCTGCGCCAACCCGGCGCCATGGCCTTTATCGGCGTCCCCACCCCGCAGATGCGGCTCATCGAAAACCACCATCCGGGCGGGCTCGGCTGCTATGTGCAGGACAAACTGCGGCAGGTTTTCACCACCCGGCCCATCCAGGACAACTACTTCTGGCGGGTTTACCTCACAGGCTCCTATGCTCCCGGATGCTGCCCCTCATATCTGCTTCCCGGGAACTTCTCCTTCCTCCGGCAAAATCTCCCCCGCATCAAGGTGCATACCTCCACGGTCACCGAATTTTTGCAGACCAATCCCGGGGTATACAGCCATTTCGTCCTCCTGGACCACCTGGATTGGCTGGCCTGGCACGACACCGAAGCCCTCCTGGAAGAATGGCGCCAGATCTTCCGGAACAGCCGCAAAGGCACCAGGATTCTCTTCCGCTCCGCCGGGCCTGACTTGAGTTTCCTGCCGGAAGCGGTGACGGCCAGGCTGCGGTTTTCTCCGGAACTGACCCAACCTTTACACCAAAGGGACCGGGTAGGCACATACGGGAGTCTGCACTTAGGGGAGGTATTATGACGACCCTGGACCAGCCCATCCCGGAACGGTCGGCAATTGTCCATTATTACCGGCTGCATGCCAGGATTTACGACCTCACCCGCTGGACTTTTCTCCGGGGCCGGGAGGAGTTGATCCGCCGCGCGGCCACACAGTGCCAGCCCCGGCACATCCTGGACGTGGGCTGCGGCACCGGGAAAAACCTCCTGCACCTGGGGCGTCTTTTCCCGGCAGCGCAGCTCTGGGGACTGGACTTGTCACCCCATATGCTGACGCGGGCGCACAAGAAACTGGAGGGTCTGAGGCCGCGGCTCACCCTTCTGCAGGCCGCCTATGACCGGCCGGTGTCTCCGGGCCTCTTTGATTTGGTGGTTTTTTCCTATGCCCTGTCCATGTTTAACCCGGGCTGGGAAATCGCGCTGGAGGCCGCCAGCCATGATCTCTCCCCGGAAGGCGCCATTGCCGTGGTGGACTTTCATGATTCGGCCTCCCCAGGGTTCAAGGGATGGATGGGCCTCAACCATGTCCGTCTCGACTCCCACCTGCTGCCCCGCCTGGAAGACTTGTTTCCCTGGGGGGAGTGGACGGTGCGCCCGACCAGCTGGGGTCTGTGGTCAATTTTCTTCTACATCGGCAGGAAGGTCAAAATCGAGGGATGAAAGAATTTGCAGTTTTTGAGGATGCGGTTGGAGGATAATATAGATGGTATGGAAATATTCCTAAGCAGCCTAAATTAGCTTGATGCTAGGCGACATTTCTTTCCGCCCCATTCTCCGGGACTCGCCCCGGCTCCGGGCAGATCACCGGGGTTTGGCAGTTCAGGGGAAGATCTTGAATGGTGACCATCGTCCAGGCCTCTCCGCGCAAATGAACCCGGCTGGCAACCTGATAATAAACGCGCTTTTTTTGGGGATTGAAGCCTTTTTTCCGCACGGTTTCGCCGCGCCGCAACTTTTCCTGAAAACAGTGGGGACAGGGATGATCCAGGTTATAAAAAGCCTGGTGGCATTTTTGCCCCAGGGGGGAGTGGCCCAGCAGCGCGGCCAGATTCCGGTTCACAAATTCAATCTCATATTTTGGGGAGCAGATGTAAATCAAACCATCGAAGGCATCCATAATCGCCTGATATTGTCCACATAGCTCCCGCCAGGCATCCAGCTGCCGCTGACGGTCAGCCGTCATATCCTTTTCCTCGCTTTGCAATTTGTTGACTATTAGTGCCGCCAGAGGCTAACAACAAGAAGCCTCCTGGAAGGCCGGCCCCTCCGGGTAATTAAATTGGAGCCAGCCGATGAGCCTCAGGACCCAGGCATGCGTCTCGGCGGTGATAATCTCCCCCGAAAGATGACAAGCCGAATACCATTCCTGATCTCCCACATCAAAAGAGATGCTGCCTACGGCCGGCCAAAATTCTTCGGGCATGCGCAAGGCCTCAGCCGCTTCTTCCACATAATCTGTAATCTCCATAAGTACCTCCCATTGACCAGGGTTCTGGTGTAAACGCGGATCCGGGGAATTCTCAGGCTAATGCTGACAGCATGCATGCTCTTCAAAGAGGCGCCAGGTGGCGTGAAACGCGGTGTCAAAGGAGCGCTCTTCCATATAGCGCCGCGCGGCCCGGCCCATCATCTGGAGCCGTTGCGGCTGCGCCAGGAGTCCGCGAATGGCCTCAAGCAGACTTTCTTCGCTATCCCCTGGCACAATCAGACCGGTTTTTTCCGGAATCACATTTTCCTGGGGACCGCCGGCATCGGTGACGATGACCGGGAGCCCCGACGCCTGGGCTTCCAGCACCACGTTGCCAAAGGTGTCGGTGGTGCTGGGGAACAGGAACAGGTCGCTGGAGGCATACGCCGCGGCCAGGTCTTCTCCCTGCAAATAGCCCGTGAAGGTGCAGGGGGTGCCTGCCAGATGCCGCTGCATTTCCTCCAGGTAAGGCCCGTCGCCCACGACGATTAGATGGGCCTCAGGGTGGTTCTGGATCAGGGTCTTAAAGACGTTACCGAGAATTTCCAAATTCTTTTCTTTGGAAACCCTCCCTACATACAGCAGCTTAATCTCATCTTTCACCTGAAACCGGCTCTCCAAAAAGCCGTTGCGTTTGGCGGGGTGAAAGAGTTGCAGGTCCACCCCCCTGGGGAAAATGCGGATCTTGGCGCCATCGATCCCTCTTTGCTCGAGTTCCTCGGCGGTGCTTTGGGAAGGCACGAAAATCAAGTCCATCTGGTTATAAAACCAGCCCAGGTATTTCCACATAATCTCGACCATCATCTGGTCTTCGGTGAGATATTGCACATATTGGGGCAGCGCGGTGTGATAAGTCCCCCACAAAGGCACCTGGAGAATGCGGGCCATGGCCATGGCCGTGAGGCCCAGGGGCCCGGGGGTGGCCGCCAGGATATGCGTGAATTCCCGGGAATAGCAGTAGTCAAGGATCTCTAAAAGAGGAGGATGAAATAATTTCTGCTCCCGGTATTCCGGCAGATTGAAAACGCCGATGGGGGAAAAATTTTGGATTCCCGGCTGCAGCGGGTGATTCTTAGTATCGCAGGTGATGATAGTGTAGTCCTTTTGCGCCCGTCGGGCCGATTCCATCTGCTGCCTGAGGGAGAGGGCCACACCGTTGATTTCGTAAAAAGTATCGGTGAAATGGGCGATCCGGAATTTCTCCATTGCCCCCCGTTGGGGATGGCCTGCCGGCAGGAACCTTTTCAGCATATCCGCGCCGAGGTAGCGATCGGCCGCGAAGGAGGCAAAAGCCGCAGTGTAAGGGATCATCCCCAAATACACCAGGCCGCTGGAAGAAGCGGAATTGATCAGATCGAAGAAGTTGGCTCCGAACAGGGCCTTGCGCAATTTACGGTGAAATTGGGTCAGAAGGTTCCGGGAAAGCCGGTTGAGCATGTAAAACCATTCGTGTTCATCCAGAGGCATCGAGGTCTTGGAAAGGAATTGAGATGCTTCTTTTTTAATTAAAGAAATAATAGTTTCATCTTTACTTGCAGACAGGAGTGAATTTCTCACTTGATTATAATAAAGCTTGAATCTCGAAAAATGTTTCTTGGGTTCCAACCGGGTATGCAGAATCTTATCGAGGAATCCGGTAAAGGCGTTGCCTTCGGTTTGGGTTGGGAGATTATATTTCTTTTTGTAAAACTGATAAGCGATGCTGCAAATATTTTGCCCCAAAGTCAAAGGGGTGGAAGCCAAACCCCTGACCGAAGCCGTGCCTTGATTAGTTTTTTCTAAAAAATCCTGCAACCCGGACGCGTCCACCTGGGTATATTTTTGGGCGATATGGAGGGAACTGTGATCATCGGAGCCGCCAGTGAAATTCTTTACCCAGGGGGAAGGAAGCGCGGGGATGATCTGATGCTTCTCCGTTAATTCGTCGATCACGCCGGGGGTGAGTTCCTGGCAGACTGCTTGGAGCCAATGATTGAGCTGATCATCCCTGCTGCCGTTGAGCTCAAAATTTTTGAAAAGCAAGATGAGCTGTTCGAAATGCTCCACATTCAGGCGGCCGTTGATGGACCAGAGAGGATGGGCCAGGCTGTGAACAATGGCTTCTCCATTCAGATAACTCACCAATTCAAAGATATTGTCCCGGACCTTTTGGATCTGCCGATGTTGTTCTTCGTTGATGTTATAGGCCAGGACATGGATCTTGCATCCATCCCCAAAATAAGTGGTGATCTCTTCACTGATAAAGGTATCCGGCAGATGCGCGATTTCCAGGCAGCCGGCCAGGGTGTTGTGGTCGGTAATGGTAACGTGGGACATGCCCCTCTCTTTGGCTAACTGATAGAGGGCCAGAGGCTCCGTATAACATTCATGGCAGCCCAGCTTTTGCAGCACCCATTGGGAGGGGCGGGTGGAATACTTGGAGTGCACGTGGAGATCGATCTTCATAGGTTTCTCCTCCATTGGGTCAGGCAACAAGAATTGATTCCCCAGCCCGCACCTTATCCCCCGGACCCACCATGAGTTCCAGGTCCGGGCGATACGGCAGAACCAAGTCTACCTGCGAGCCGATACGGATCATGCCGAAAATTCTTCCCTTGCTTACTTCTTCCCCCTCCGTGACATAGCTGTCGATGCCGTTGACGCTCCTCGCGGCAATCTGCACGATATAATAAGAGACCCGCTCTCCTTTATAGGTGCCCTCGATGCGGGTCACCGTCCGCTCATTCTGGATGATATGGCGTGAGTGGCGGTAAAATGGCGGCCGGTGCAGCAGCAGGCGCCAGTGCATGTGGAACATGGACAGGTTATGGGGAGTCGCCGGATGATGCTGCACCGCCGCCACCCGCCCGGCCAGGGGTATGCGATTGTAATGCACGTTGAAGGGGCTCATGAAGATGCCGATGGAGATCTTGGGATAAATCAGATCCTCCTTGACGATGTCCTTCAGGCGGGCTTCCATCCCTTGTTTGATAGTGACCACTTCCTGGTGCGGCTTTACCAGGCGGACATAAACCACGGTGCCGTCCGCGGGACTGAGGATGTTTTCTCCGGGGGGCGGGACGCGGGGCGGATTGCGGAAAAACCAGATGTAGCGCCAATAAAGGAAGACCGCCGCCAGGGTCAGCGGGGGGGCGAACAGCAAGGGGTTCAATGCAGCTCCTTCCAAATGGAGGGATCGATCACCCTCACCAGAGCCACTCCCGAGGAGAAGGGAAAGTTTACCACTTCAAAATATTCCTTATGTCTCTTGATGAACTTCATCCATTTCTTGACCCCGGCGTGGTTGAGCAACTCCCGGATATAGATGTTGGTGTCGTGGAGCAGGATATAGGTATTCTTCCGGGAATGGGCCAGGACGCTGGTAAAATCGTATTTCACGTCCCCATAGGCGTGGCTGCCGTCGATGAAGGCCAGGTCCAGAGGCGGCAGGTTGAAGGTGTCATACATGGGGAAGAATTCATCGTTGCGCATTTTGTAATGCTTGACTAGGTTCTGCACCCCGAACCGCTGGAAATGCGCCCGCACCGAACCTTCCTCAGACCACATGCCCCGTCCGCCCACGGTGGCCAGGGGGCCGTCCTTGAGCAAGGAGTAGGAAGGATCAACGAAGGAAAGGGATCCTGAGCCGTTATCCTTCAGCCCCAGGGCGAAGCAGACCACGCTGAAGCCGTACCCGGAGCCGATCACCAGGGTGTGTTTGGGGCGCAGGGCCCGAACCAGGGCGTAGTAGAGGAACCCGAACCCTAAGTTGAGGTTTCTGGCCTTTTCCCGGTGCCCGAAAGGTTTGGCGAAATGGAGAATGTCTTTCAGAAGAGCGTCGCTCAGACTAAAGCCTTCCATATCCTCTCCCTTTCTTATTGATTGAAGTTGAAACCGGCCTATTAACGTAAGATAGCCCAGCAATCCTTAACTATTGGTAATTATGATTACCCTATTCATTACTCCCCCTTTGTTTTGCCAGTATTTTCTTCCTGTTAATTTTCAGTTTATTTTCCTGCCAGGAATTTAATGAAGCTCATCAGGTAATTCTGGTCAAAGAGCCTGCTTTTTTTCCAATCCTCAAACATGATCCACAAGGCTTCTTTGGGCTCCAGGGCAGGGCGCCAGGGACGTTCGGCAGTCATGGCCTCGTAGCTGTCCAGGATGCGCAAGATGCGCGCCCAGGCGTGGATGTTCGGAGCCTTCAAACGCTTGGGGTAGCCGGAGCCGTCGCCGTTCTCATGGTGTTGCAGCACCATCTGCAAGGCCTCCCAACGCAGATGGACAAAATTCTGCACCATCCGGAACCCGTCCAGTGGGTGCTGCTTGATCTCCAGCATTTCTTCCTTAGCGAGGGTGCCCTTTTTCCCCAAAATGGTCCGGGGGGTGCGGATCAGGCCGATATCGTGGATTAAGGCCCCTAACCCGAACCCGATGATCTTCTCCCGGCTCCAACCCAGGTAGTGGGTAAAGGCCAACCCCAGCAAGCAGACATGGAGGCAATGGGTGTAAAGACGCAAGCTCTTGTGGCGTCTGACCTTGAGCAAAGGCAGAACATCCTGGCGCTCGCCTTTGATCACTTCGAAGAGTCTTTCCAGAAATTGCAGGCCCAGTTTCAGGGCTTCGGCGGTGCGCTTGTTGAAAAAATTGAGGGTCCACATATGCACGATGTCGCAGATTTGCACCCCTTTGGGCAATTCGCTTTGGGCGCCGTCCGCACAGGACAATTCCAGGTTGAGATGGAGATATTGCAGCACCCGTTCCATCTCTTGCATGGCAAAATAGACGCAAGAAATATCCAGTTGGGCCAGTTTCCGAAACCATTTTTCCTGGAAAGCCTCCCCCCGGCCGCAGCACTTCACAAAATGAGGCTTCTCTTGCCCTTTCTTTTTGGTCTTTAAATAGACGTCAAAGAGAACTTCTCCTGTCCAGGTCAAGTTCTGCAAAGGCAGGGGTCCGAAGCCCTCCGCCTCTTCCAGGCCGGGAACAACGAGAACTTCATCCGTGGCTAATGTCAGAGCTTCAGTCATCGTTTACTCAAAGAAGGTTTCAAAGCCCCCTATCAAACCGACATGCCCACCTTTTCCGCCAGAGTTTATAAGCCAACCCCACGGATAACGCGACTCCGCCGATAATGAACCAGTGATGTATCTGCAGAAGACCGCCACTCCATTTTTCCCCCAACAGATATCCCACAATGATGTAGCTCAGCGACCAAAGGAGCCCGCCCGCAAAGGTGAACGCGGCAAAGCGGAGAAAACCGAGTCGCGACAGCCCGGCCACCATAGGCGCGCAGTGACGCCATCCAGGCACAAAATAACTGCCAATAAACGCCCAACCTCCCGAACGTTCCAACCATTGGCGCAGTTGATCAATTCGCTGGTATTTGCGATGCAGCCATGAATGCGGGTGGTGCAATAGATAGTGGCCCAGGGTCCGGCCCAGCCAATAATCCAGGCTGACGCCGCTGACGATCCCGGCCGCCACCACCGCCACCGTGGGGATCATCCCGATTTCCCCCCTGACCGCCAGGTATCCCAGAAACAGCAGCAACAATTCATCCGCCACCGGCGGCCCAAAAATTCCCAGGGCCAGCCACAGGAAGAGGCCCAGGTGTCCATAGTGGGCTAAATAGTAATGGATCGTTTCCATAAAATTCGCCCCTCTTCGTCCTGCGGCTTTTGGGTGGCGGTGGCGTTCAAGACCCGACCGCGGCGCACACCTGCTGCTGTTGATGATAGGCCAGGAATGAGGCCAGCCCCGCCTGCCCCATAAACCGCGCCAACAGGTGCCGGGGAGCTTGCGCCATATCCACCAGAATCAGGCCGTCCAAGACATTATTGAATTTCGGGTCCCGGCTGAAGGCCAGGACCTGGCCTCCCAGTTTCAGATATTGTTTCAAGAGAACGGGAATGCCCCGGTTGTCATTCTCAATATCGGCAATTAAATCCGCCAGGCGGTCAATGTCCCGCACCGTGCCGGGAGGTGGCCAGGATTCGCCTTCCCTGGCCACCTTCAGGTGCAACCCATTTTTCGGTTTCACCAGCTGGCTCAGAGTCGAGGAATTTTCCGGCAGGCGCAGAGAGGTGGCGATGAGGTTCTGAGAAATGGTGTGGTATTGATTATTGATGGAAACCGGCCCAAACAGATTACGGTACTGGGGATTTTGCACCAGCCAGGCGCCGATCCCCTTCCACAATAATAGTAGCGAAGAGTAATTTTTTTGATATTCCTGCCGGACAAAGGAACGGCCCAACTCCAATGCCGGACCGATAAATTTTGGAAAATCAAGATCATAACTAAATAACGTCCTGGTATATAGTCCATGAATTCCCTGGCGCTGGACCAGGTAATCGGACCGGCCCAGGCGGTAGGCGCCCACTAATTCTTCCCGGTCGCGGTTCCAAATGAAGAGATGCAGGTAAGATGGATCAAACCGGTCAAGGTCAAGAGACTTCCCGGTGCCCTCATGAGCCTGGCGGAAGGTAACCTCCCGCAGCCGCCCGATTTCCCGCAACAATTGAGGGATCTGTCTGGCTCCGGCATAGTGGACCGCGTATTCGCCGCTTTCGAGCAAGAGCTGGGACCGGGGCAGGGCCTCCACTTCTTTGATCAGACTACGGGCATTAATTGGCGGGATAATGGGAGCCACCCTCAATCTGGGGTTCTCCGGGAGGAGTGCCGCGGTCCCGGCTCCTTTCTGTTTCCGGTCAACATCTTGGAGACTGTAGGTCTTAACGCGTAAATAATCAGTCAAGTCCCGGTCATCGGCAAAGAGGCGCAACCGTTCCCAGGGAATCACCTTGCCGATTTTCAGGGTGACGGTTTTGCCTTGTTTGTTAATGAATTCCCGGGGTAGCAAGGCCGTCCGGAGCAGCGGATGGATCAACCCCAGAATCTGGAAAAGATAGCCATTGGCCCCTGCAAAAAAGACAGGCAGGACCGAAGCTTGAGTTTTCCGGAGCAAGCGGGCCACGGTGGTGCTCCAGGAAGGATCGGTTACTTCCTTTTTCTCCAACTGCAGATGCGATACGGTCCCCGCCGGAAAGATGACCAGCATCTTTTCTTCGTTAACCCATTGCCTCACTTCTCTTAGAGGCCTAATGTTATTGCTGATTGAATTTTGTTTGCCAAAAGGATCTACGAAGAAAAATAAATCTTTTAAAGGCTGAAAAACACGTAAGAGATAATTTGCCATGATTTTTACATCCGGACGAACCTCCGTTAGAACTGACGCCAAAATAATGCCTTCCAAACCTCCAAATGGATGATTCGCCACCACAATAACTCTTCCATGGTGCGGAATGCGCTTTATGTCATCATTCATCATCCTGACAGTGATGCCCATCATGGATAGCAATTCGTTGACAAATTGCTTTGAGTTTTCAACTTCACCTAAGGCGTTATAAAATTCCTTAATTTTATTGAGCCCCAAGAATTGCTCAACTGGATACTTAATAACCGGGTAAAGGTGCTTTATAAATTTGCTGTTGATAGATATATTATTTAAATGAATATTCTCCATCATGGTATCTCCGGATTGTCTTGGGTTTAACAAGCCAGTAGCAAAGATATTTGCTGCATAGTACAGAGGTATTGTTAGGATATTCTTAATCTAAAGTTAATTTTTTATGAAAATGACAACGACCATTAATTGAGTTTGTCATCTATATATGGCGATCAGAGAAGTTCAAGATAGATGGGGCAGGTAGCACCGCAGTGCCTGCAAGGCCGTTATTTTGACCAGGCTTTTAATGCCGCCTGGAAAATGTCTCCAGAAGAGGTCGCGTATATATAACAGGTCTCCCGTCCCACGCAGGCCGCAGAAGCTCTGCTATTCCACCGCTGCTTTGCCCCCCTCGTCGGGCCTCACCTGCTTTTCCCCAGAAAATTTCATCAATAATTAATGATTGCCACATAGAACCTTAACAATCTGCGCCGATAATCGCGGCAAGATTCCAGGAGATCCTTCTCAAAGCCCTCGACTCTCCTTTTTCCTTTGAGAATCTTCAGGTTATCCGGGACTAAACGGAGGTTTGCCATGCAGAGCCGGCCAAGATGCCAAGTACCGTTGGTGGTCCCCCCTGCCGGGTACTCACCATTGCTGCTTCCTGTCCAGGATATGGAGGAAGGCTGAATGAAAAGATTGGTCTTATTCATCTTGACGGCCATCCTTTTACCCCTGGGTGCGTCCCTCGTCAGCGCCGAGGCGGTCATTAAGGGGGCCGGCGCTTCCTTTCCCTATCCCTGCTATTCCCAATGGACCTACAAATACTTCGATGTCACCCGGGTTAAGGTCCGCTATCAGTCAATCGGTTCAAGCGCGGGCATAACCCAGATCAAGGCCAGGACCGTAAACTTTGCCGGTTCCGATGTGCCGTTGCATCCGGATCAGTTGCAAGCGTTCAACCTGGTACAGTTCCCCATGCTGGTGGGTGGCATTGTGCCCATAGTGAATCTTAAAGGGGTCAAACCTGGAGATTTGCGTCTGACACCTGAGGTGTTGGCGGAGATCTTCTTAAAGAAGATCACCCGTTGGAGCGACCCGGCCATTAAGAGAGCAAACCTCAATCTGAATCTGCCGGACCAGGAGATCACCGTGGTCCATCGTGAGGACGGTTCCGGCACCACCTTCATTTTCACCAATTATCTCAGCCAGATTTCCCCGGAATGGCAGAAAAAAGTGGGGAATGATAAAGAGGTCGATTGGCCCACCGGCATCGGCGCCAATCAAAACGAAGGGGTGGCCAGCAAAGTCATGCAAATCGAGGGGTCGATAGGTTACGTGGAGTATGCTTACGCCCTCCAGAACCTGATTCCCTACGCCCTGTTGCGCAACCGCGACGGGAAATACGTCCACCCCGACACGGAAACCTTCACGGCCGCGGCCAATACCGCGGATTGGCAAAGGGCTCCCGGTTTTTTCATGATCCTGACGAACCAACCAGGAGAGCGCAGTTGGCCCATTGTCGGAGCAACCTTCATCTTGATGCAAAAAAGTCAAACAAATCCCGGCCAGGCCCTTTCCACCCTAAAGTTCTTCGACTGGGCCTACCGCCAAGGCCAGGAAATCGCTCGAAAGCTACATTATGTTCCCTTACCCGAAAGTGCGGTCCGGTTAATTGAAGGTCACTGGTCACGGGAAATAAAAGCCGCCAATGGCGATAGAATCTGGCAACCCTGAGAAACTTAAGCCTCTGTAGCCATAGAACAGAAAGATAAAAATGTCTTCTATATCGTTAATTGCTGGGCGAGAATATTTCTCTGCAACTCAAGTGGAAGCGTATGGCTGTGGGATAGCGCCATGAAATTGCCTAAAAAATTCAACCTGGTTAATCTCGGTTTCTACTTAGCCTTGACATTGATCATCGCGATCAATGCCTTTTCCCTATGGAATACCTGGCAGAGCCTGAAAGTGGGGGAAGCAGCGCTGCAGACTTACGAAATCCGCAACACCTTCCAAAACTTGTTGAACGTGGTGCACGATGCCGTCAACAGCCAGCGCAATTATCTGGCTATGGGCGATGAGCAGTTCCTCATCCCCTACCGGGAATCGGTCAACGATATTCAAGGCAAAATTTCCCACCTCAAGGTGCTGACCCGGGAAAAACCCTGGTACCAGGAACGATTGCAAGCGCTGGAACAGCGAATTGATAAGGAAATGGCTTTCCTGAAAAAGGGGGTCGATCTGGCCAAAACGGGAGAGGCCAACGCCTTGAAAAAGATAGCGGAAACCGGAGAAGGATTGACGATCCTGGATAATATCCGCCGGCTCATCTCTCAGACCGACACCGAAGAAGTGGACCACCTGCTTTTGAAGCAACAATGGGGACAGTCCAAAACCAGCAACCAGTGGGTATTATTCACCTCCTCCAGCGGCACTGTCGTCAGTATTATCATCCTGCTGTTCAGCTTTTCCCGAGTAAGACGGGAAATTACCACCCGCCTCCGGGCAGAGGAAGCCCTGCGCCAGGCCAAAGATAATTTGGAAAGCACGGTCACCACCCGCACCGAGGAGCTGCGACGGACCAATGCCGAGCTGCGCCGGGAATTGACCGAACGGCGGTTGGCGGAGGAGGCCTTGCATGAGAGTGAAGCCAGGTTTCGCAATCTCTTGAAGTACATTCCCGGAGTTTCCATCCTGGGATACGGCACTGACGGCATGGTGCGCTACTGGAACCGGGCGAGTGTGCAGATCTACGGTTACCGGGCGGAAGAAGCGGTGGGCAGGAGCCTGACGGACTTGATCATCCCCGGGGAGCTCCAACCCCTTTTCGCCCAGGCGCTGGCCAAAGGGAAAGACGCCACTCTTTCGGGTGAAATTCTGCCGCCCGGAGAACACCGGCTGCGGCACAAAAACGGCCACCTGGTCCCGGTATATACCATCCACACGGTGGTCTGCCTGGAAGACCGGCCGCCGCAACTCTTCTGTATCAATGTGGACCTGTCGGAACGCAAGCGGGCGGAGGAGGAACGGCAGAAACTGGATAAACTGGAGTCGGTGGGGGTTTTGGCCGGAGGCATCGCCCACGACTTCAATAATCTCTTGACCGCCATCCTGGGCAACATCAGCCTGGCCGCGCTGGAGGCCGAGACGGAGGAAGTCTTGTACCGCTTGGAGGATGCGGAAAAAGCCTGCCAGCAGGCCCAGGGATTGGCCCGGCAACTGCTTACCTTCGCTAAGGGCGGCAGGCCGATAAAAAAGCCGCAACTGGTGTCGGACTTTCTCCAGAAAGCAGCCAGTCTGGCTCTGTGCGGTTCCCGGTCCAGATGCGAATTTGCCTTTGCGGAAAACTTGTGGCCGGTGGAGGTGGATTCTGGCCAGATCCAACAGGTTTTCGGCAATCTGCTGATCAACGCCGACCAGGCGATGCCTGCCGGCGGCGTCATCTATTTGGGAACGGAAAATGTTTTCCTGCAAAACGGGGCTGCGGGCCCACTGCCGCCGGGGAAATATGTGAAAATATCCGTAGCCGACCAGGGAATCGGCATCCGCCCGGAGAATTTATCGAAGATCTTTGATCCTTATTTTACCACCAAGGATACCGGCAACGGCCTGGGGCTGGCCACCGTTTACGCCATCATCAAGAGCCACGGGGGCAGTATTCAAGTGGAATCGCAGCCGGGACTGGGAACCACCTTCACCCTTTTCTTGCCGGCCACCGAGGAGCAATGCCTGATTAGCAGCCAGACTCCCCTGTTTCCCACGGATGGCAACGGCCGGATTCTGGTTATGGACGACGAAGAAAATATCCGCAATCTGCTGGGTAAAATCCTGAGGCGCATCGGCTATGAAGCCAGTTTCGCCCGGGACGGCTCCGAGGCGGTGGAGGCATATTCCCGGGCCAAAGAATCCGGCCAGCCCTTCTCCGCCGTGATCTTTGATTTGACCATCCGGGGTGGCATGGGCGGCAGAGAAGCAATCAGGGAGTTGATCAGCATCGATCCCCAGATCAAGGCTATTGTCTCCAGCGGTTACTCCGATGACCCGGCTATGGCGGACTACCAGAAATACGGCTTCAGCGGCGTCATTGCCAAACCTTATAGGATCAGCGAATTGAGTTACGTGCTGCAGGAAGTTATCGACCCAGGCCGGGTTGAGGAAATTAACCCAACCTGTCTTTCTTGAGCTGATCAGGGGTCTTAAGAATATTCTTGCATCTCTTCCTCCGGTTTCGTGGCAATTGCTGGGACTAGAGATTCTGAGGCCGCGGCGTCATAATGCTCTCCGCCGCCCCAGCCTTGCCAAACCGCCGCCGTTGGTCCTGAAGCAGGAGCATTTATGAGCCGGGGAACCGGCAAAAAGCCCGTTCCCCCAGTCCCCTGGATCGGAAAAGACCTTTCGCCGTTTCGAACTTTTCTTGACTACCATTTATTAACTGGAGCACGGGGGGGGTGAGTAACTTGAACTGGCTTGGTTCTTCCTTGATGGCTGCGGGCTTCTGGGGGCTTTGGGGATTCTTGAGCAAGGTGGCCACCCTGCGGTTGCCCGCCGCTGCCGTTTATTTAATCTCCGTAGTCGGTTATCTGGCAGTCACCGGATACCTGGCGGCAATGTGGGGGGTGGCTATCCCCTATCATCCAGGAGGGCTGGCCGCGGCTTTGGGAGCCGGAATCTGCCTGGGCCTGGGATTACTGTACTTTTTCAAGGCCATGGCGGAGGGCGCCGCAGCTAACGTGGTTGTGCCCCTAACTGCCTTGTATCCCTTGGTTACTGTGATCCTGAGCTGCACTTTGCTCGGGGAAGGCTTCAGTCTGCGCCAGACGGCCGGAGTTGCCCTGGCCCTGGTTGCTGTTTGGCTGCTATCAACTTAGAGGCGACGCGGCTGGTTTGTTACACCAGCACCAGATTCTCTCGAACGAAGTAAAAGGCCCTTTCCACGCGCATTGAGACGAGTTATTTCTTCTCCAAGGAATGCTCCAATTTCAGCTACGCTGCTGATATTTAGTAATTCATTTTTGTTTTCGAAATACGCCTGGAAGACATCCTCATCCAGGCTCAGTAACAGGCTACCCGCATTTTGTGTAAAAGCCGTCGAGCCTTCAAGACCACTTCTCGCTGATATACATATATACACCGATTAAATCAAAATAATTGGCACCCGATATGGCTTCCATAGTTATTATTAGACACTGCTGACATTTTATAATTCTCTCCCCCCAATCCTGCAGTGGACGTTGCCCTATTATTTCAACGAAGCATGCCACCAAACCCGTCAAGCGATTTACCAACTGACTCGTCAAGTGACCCGATCAAGTAACTGACCAGGAGTTGGTCAGCCTGGCTGTCTGCTTGCTCAATAGGGTGTTTTCCAGAGTGTTGATCATGTGTGTAAATGGCCGCGCAATAAGGGACACTTGCGGCTCATGTAAAAAGGACCACTTGATAAATTTTACGAAAGAGAAGGTCATATTCCATATGAGCGCTATAAGGTTCTGGTGATTACGGTCACATCTCTTATCCGTTACAAGGAAGTTCGCCATCATATCCTTTTATTAACGGTGCACAGTATGTACGAAAATGGGAGATGTGAGGAGGTCGATCAATGGCCGGTTTCATGAAGGCCGCCTGATTGCCCAAAAGCCAGATTTTGGGGCTTCTCATATCCGTTATGGAGATGTGCGGCCTAATATCCATTTATTAATGGCGTAAGGCGTGTCCAAAAATAGTGGAGAAAATTGCCTACAATCTCAAATGAACAATTTCAGGTCTCCTGTTGGTGCTTTTCTTATCCGTTGCAGGGATTTGCACCCCATATCCGTTTATTAACGGCGAAAGGGGTGTGCAGACCTATGGAAAAGAAAAATGGTC
>JAKAGH010000245.1 GCA_021817645.1 Deltaproteobacteria bacterium | reverse complement strand
CAACAGCCTGCTAGAGCGATTGTCAAAAATTTTCGCCGATTGGAAACCAAGAGGCAGGGGCACAGCTTGCTGCGCCTCTAACCTCGGGCACAGCAAGCTGTGCCCCCACAAAACGAAAAAACTTTTGGCAATTGCTAGATATTAAAGGCTATTGACCTGTAGGGGCGAACCTGGTGTTCGCCTCTGCAAGAAATTGTCGTTTTCTTAAGTATCAGTGTTCTGATGGCATTATGCTTATTCTATCTGCAATTGCCTAAATTTTCCAGTTTCCGGGCCGGTTGATGGGAGGAGGGATTTGGGAAGGGCTGAAGCTTGGGCAATATTTTATAGGCATGAGAGAGGCAAATCGAAATCCGCAATGAAGCTCTGCTCTGCCTTGATAAAGATTTCTTGGTGGCGCAGGCGTCTCGCCTGCGCTAAGAACGGGCGGGCGAGACGCCCAGCCTACGATATTTTTCATATTTTGCGGGTGAGCCAACGGCCCATGACGAACTGTTCAGAACGACAGGTCGACGTAGGGCGGGCGTCCTCGCCCGCCTCGCGGCTGGAAAGCCTGGGCCACCGATGAGAAATTTTTGGCACCTGAAAAACGAAACCGCCGGGTTTGGTCCTTAACTGCTCACTGCTCACCGCTCAATGCCCACTCCCTACGCCACCAGGGCCAGGCCTTGCAGCAGGGGCCGGGGGTCCACCAGGTGGCGGATGAACCAGGCCTCGTAATCCTCGGCCCCCAAGGCCAGGGCCAGGACCTCGGAAAAATGAAAAATCGGCAATTTGACCCTGGAAGTGCCGCGGATCTCCAGGTTGAGCTGGCACATGGCGCAGGCCGTGACCAGGCAATGAGCCTGGGCCGCTACCGCGCTGTCAATGATCTCATTGACCAGGGGGGTGACCAACTCCGGGTCCGTGGCGGAGAGAAATGAACCGCAGCAGCGGTGGGTATAGGCCCCGATAATGGGCTCCGCACCTAGAGCGGCGAGAATATTTTCCATCTCGCCCTGGTACTGCTTCTCCCGGTCCAGGTCCGGGGGCCGAAAGATGGTGCAGCCGTAATACGGCACAAACCGGAGGCCTTTCAGGCTCCGCTTGACGCTCTGCTGCAGGCGGTCCAGGCCAAAGCGGGACAGCACCTCCAGGAAGTGGATGATTTCCAGGTCCAGGGGAATGGGCCTCTGCCACCGCTCTTCCAACTCCCGGCGGGTCTCCGGGTCTTGCCGGAGGCGGGCCTGGGCCCGGCGCAGATAAAGGAGACAGCGGGGACACATGGCCACCAGGGGCCTTCCTTTGGGGGCCAGGGACAGGTTCCGGGCAGCCAGGCCCAGGGCCAGATCCTTGCACAGGGTCTGGGCCGAAGAGGAGCCGCAGCAATTCCAGTCCTCCAGTTCGATGAGGTTAAAGCCCAAAACCCGGGCGGCCTTCATCAAGGAGGCATTGCTTTCCGCGGCGGTGGTGGCCAGGGAACAGCCGGGAAAATAAGAAAAATCAAGCTGCTCGAAATTGCTCATCCTGATTCTCTCCGGTAGCATTTAAAGAGATCGGTAATCTCCTCGATGGCCTTGACCCGGGACGGCAGCAGCTCCAGTTTGCGTTTGACCAGCATTTTGAGCCCGGTGTCCATGTCGCTAAACCAGTTCCGGGTCTTCAGTTTATAGTGCCACATGATTCCCAGTTTGTGGGCCCGGCCATAGCGCTTCAGGGAACTCAGGACCTCTTCATGAAAGTCCAGGATGTTGGGTTTGGCAATAGCCGCGCCCCGCTCCACGGCTATCAGCCGCAAAATGTCCATCACCCCGGCGAGGTCGATGGCCATGGGACACTGGCTGGAGCAGGTATGGCAGCCGGCGCAGACCCAGATGGTTTTGCACTCCAGGACCTCCCGGTCCAGGCCGTATTGCAGCAGGCGCAGGACCGCGTTCGGCGGATAGTCCATGGCCTGGACAAAGGGACAGCCATTACCGCAGGCCCGGCACTGGAAACAACGGTTGAAATCGGTGCCGCTCCGCTTCTTGACTTCGGCCAGCAGGACCCGGTTCCGCTCCCCAGGCATGATGGTCTGCATGGGGACATCGGTCTCTTCTTCTTGGGGTTGGGTGCGGCTCATGTTCCGGCATTGCCTCCTTGAGTCAGGCTGCGTGCGCGTCCCGGGGATCTTGGTGGCGCTTCTCCCGATAATTCTTGATGGCCAGGGCCAGGGCTTCCGCGCCCAGATTGGAGCAGTGCATCTTATTCTGGGGCAGGCCCCCCAAGGTTTCGGCCACCACCTTGTTGGTGATCTGCTTCGCTTCTTCCAGCTTGCGGCCTTTTGCCATCTCGCTGACGATACTGGAAACGGCAATGGCGGCCACGCACCCGAAGGTTTGGAACTTCACGTCCACCAGGCGTTCATCCTCGACCTTGATATAAAAGGTCATCATGTCCCCGCACACGGGGTTGCCTACTTCGCCGACGCCGTCAGCGTCGTCGATGACCCCGGTGTTCCTGGGATTGGCAAAATGATCCATGACGGTATCGCTATACATAGTGGCAACTCCTTACTCGTTGTCAATCTTGGTCCCGTTCAAAAGATCGGCCAAGGTGATGGAATTCAGTTTGGCAAACATCGCCTGAGCCGCCTCCCGCCAGAGATGACGGGTGGGGCAGATGTCGGCGCGCCCGCACACGGCTTCATTATAGGAGCACTCCACCAGGCTGACGCCGTCTTCCAGCAGGGCCACGATCTCGCCCACGGTGATCTCCTCCGGGGGCTTGGCCAAGATATGGCCGCCTTTCGGACCCCGCACACTTTTCACATACAGGGCCTTTTTCAGGGGAATGATGATCTGCTCCAGGTATTTCACGGAGATACCCTGGCGCTGGGCGATCTTCATCAGGTGAATCGGTCCGTTATTATAATTCTCGGCCATGTCCAGCATCAGCCGGGTGCCGTATCTGCTTCTGGTGGAAAGTTTCATCTTTCTCCTCGTTATGCCCCTGCAACTGCGGCCATTTTTTTCCGCCATACCGGCGAAAAGGAACGCAGCCGCTCAACCGCGGGGGGAAGTTGCTCCAGGAGATAGTGCACGTCATCTTCCTGGTTGTCTTGGCTCAAAGTAAAAACCACGGAGCCCTGGGCCACGTCCGGGGCGATGCCCAGAGCGGTCAGCACCGGCGAAGTCTTCAGGGCCTTGGAGGCGCAGGCGGAACCCGTGTTGGCGTAAATCCCCTGGCGGCTCAACATGAAGAGCAAGGCCTCGCCTTCGATACCCTCCACGCAAAAACTGGCGTGTCCCGGAAGCCGTTGCACCGGGTGGCCGGTATAAAGGACCTGGGGCACGCGCTCTTGGAGACCAGCCACCAGAAGGTCCCGCAGCCTGGAGAGATGCCGGGCCTTGGCGTCCAGTTCTCCCTGGACCAGGGCCGCAGCCTGGCCCAGGCCGACAATGGCGGGCACGTTCTCAGTGCCGCCCCGCCGACCGTTTTCCTGGATGCCGCCATGAATCTGGGGCACCAGCCGCAATTTATCCCGAAAATATAAAGCGCCCACGCCTTTGGGAGCCCCCAGCGCGGGGCCGGACAGACTCAGAAGGTCCACCGGTAGAGTTTGCACCTCCACCGGGACTTGTCCCACCGTGGCCACGGCGTCGGTGTGGAAGAGGACGCCCTGGGTCCGGCAGACCACGGCCAACTCGGCCAGGTTCTGGATAGTGCCGATCTCATTGCTGCCGTGTTGGATGGAGACCAGGACCGTGGCCGGAGTGAGGAATTTCTGTAACCGTTGCGGATCAACTAGGCCGTACTGATCCACCGGCAAAAAGGTCACCTCGAAATCGTGGAACTTTTCCAGGTATCTGGCGGCATTGAGCACCGAATGGTGCTCGATGGCCGAAACGATGAGGTGCCGGCCTTTCTTCTGATTGGCCAGGGCCGCGCCTTTAATGGCTAGATTGTTGGCCTCCGCGCCGGAGGAGGTGAAGACTATCTCTTCTCTGCGGGCGCCGATGAGCCGGGCCACCTGGGTCCTCTGCTCTTCCAACACCTCTTTGATCTCCGCGCCCAAGTCATAAACCGCGGCCGGGTTGCCATAGAACTCGGAGAAATACGGCAGCATGGCCTCCAAAACTTCCCGGCGCACCGGCGTGGCCGCGGCATGATCCAGATATACGCGCTTCATTGCCGTTCCTCAGTGCAACTTGCGAATATAAAGTTTATAGAAATCCTCTTCTTCATCTTCCCCGACGCCCAGGAACTCTTGACCGTTCTTGGCGCACCAGGCGGGGATATCTTCCAGGGCCCCGTCGTAATCGGTGAGGATTTCCAATACCTGGCCCTGCTTCAGGTCTTTAATCAGCTCCCGGGGTTCCAGCAAGTGCATGGGGCACACCCGGTAAACCAGATCTGCGGTGGCGTCCGCTTTGCATTCCTTTAAAAACCGCATATTTTGCCTCCCGGCCCAGCCGAGATAATTACTACTATGATCTATAATATTTTAGTATAGTATAATGACCTCTTAGCCCTCTGTCAACCCAAATTTCTGAAAAAATTTAGCGGAAAAAAGATTAGAGGTTGGTCCCGCCTGGGGCAGGGAATACTCCTGGCACAGGCAGGAGAACTGCCAGTATCAGCGGTTGGCTGGCTCTAACCGAGCCCTGCCGCCAGCCCCGATTGAAACCAGCGCCGCCTCCATGCATCCGGGTCTAATAGGTACTTTTACCTAGAGAGAATTAAGTACTTTGGCTAGGTTTCTAACGCTCCAAAAACTTTTACCTTTTATCTTAACTATATTGGCAATTTATCCTGATAATTTAATTGCTTATACAAAATTAAGGGCAGATTATCCAGGGGGGAAATATGATTCGCAGATTTGGATGGTTATGGGTGGTAGCAGTCTGCGTCGGCATTTTGGGCGTCAACGGCCAGGCGCCGACGGCCCGGGCCCGCACTAACACCGACGATTCCTACCAGGTATTCGCTTTCAACGATCTGGGAATGCACTGTTATGACCGGGATTTTTCGGTCTTTTCCCTCCTGCCCCTGTTCAACACGATCCATGGCCAGGTAGTTTACAAGAACAGCAAACCCCAGTTAGTGGATGCTTCCCAA
>JAKAGH010000244.1 GCA_021817645.1 Deltaproteobacteria bacterium | reverse complement strand
GTCATCTACGCCTCCTGCTTCCTGCTCTCCGATTCGCTGATTCTGACAATTGCTGCGGCCGGGAAGGCGATCCCGGCCGCGGGGCCGAGCGCTTCAGAAAGTCATGGTGGTGGCCCCGGGGCCCGGGCCCAACCGCGGCTGGATAATCTCACTCTCCTTGATTTTCAAAGCCATCCGCACGTATTCGTAGCCGAGCTTCAAGAGTTCGTCATCATCATCCCAGATTTTCTCCCGGACCTCGTCATCCAGATCAAAGAGCTGCAGAAACCGGCTCTTGAAAACAAAATTCCGGAACTGGTCCAGGTCGTACATGACCATGGCGAAGAGCTTATTGCCCCGGGCGTCCGTGACCGGCCCGCCATCCTGGCCCCGGCGGAGCATCATGGTCTTCCAGGGCAGGTTCATCTCATCATACAGGTCCACGCCCTGGTCCTCCCGCCAGGAGGCCACGGTCCATTCCGCGTCTGCTTCATAGCCCTTACAGTGCTCTTCCCTGACGAAGAAATAAAACTCATCCACCCCCTCCTCGGTGATCAGCGTGCCCTGGCCGATGGGGTAATAACGGCAAGTGGCGGGGCGGTCAGTATAAACCTCGCAGCCGGTGACCGGCCGGACAAAGGGGCACTTGCCCTCAAAACGGGGCATGTCCATAATCACCATGGGCAGGCCGGATTTGTCGTGTTCTTCCATGCGGGTATATTTGGCGAGAAACTCTCCGGACTTGATGCGCAGCCGGTTCTTCAACCGCAAAATATCATAGGGGGTGAGAATAATGGTGGTTTTGCCGCAGCACTCGGTAAAGCAAGACACTCCGGGATGGCACCGGAACTTGAACCGGCTATCCTTGGTCAGCTGGATGGGCTCTACCACCTTCATGTTCAGATCGACCATTGCTGATGCTCCTTCATACTTTTTTGACTGAATATATATTTTATCAGAATTATCGCGACTTTCGCCCGAATAAATTATTGGGGGAGAGCCCCGGGGGTTCTAAGTCCATACCTCCCCTCCCCCACCCCGCCCCAGGCGTGTGGTTGTGCTGTGAGAACCGGGCAAAGCCTTTGTGACTAAAAACTTAGGCAAGTTTGGGGATTGTGGGAAACTTCTCAAGATGCTTCCCTCTGTTCCATTCAGGCAACCAGGCATTTTGCCTATATTTACTACTCGGATTTCTCGCTTTTTTAATTAATCTGCCCTTAAAGTTAAATTCGCTAGTCCCCACAAATTATAAAAAAGCACCTTTGCGGGGTCTAAACCTGCCCACAAAAAAACCGGCCCCCGAGGGGGGCCGGTTTTTATATTCTTGCTTCTTTCCGTCTTTAGAAACCCCGTCCTGACATCCGGGCGTAGAGCATGGCCGCGGTGCGGTAGACCATGTGCGCCATCTTGGTATAGGGCGCGTAGAAAAACAGGAAGAACACGGAAGTCAGGTGCAGGAAGTACGTGGGATAAGCCAGGATCCTGATGCCCACCAGGCGGAAGACCCAGGAGAGCAACCCGGTGGCGCCCACGGCAAAGACCACATAGATGAAGAGCCAGTCGTAGTAGCCGCCCAGGCCGGCCTGTTCGGCGTTGGCCTGGCGGGATTTAATGATGTTGAAGATCCCGTAAAGCAAGGCCGCGGTGCCAACCATGGCCATCAGCTTGATGGGGGAAAACAGGAAGTAAGGAGACTCATGATGCAGCACCCACTCGTTCAAGAAGCCCCAACCGGTGACAATGGCCAGGAAGATGAAGCCAGCCAAGACAAACAAATGGTTGGTGGAGCGGGGGTAAGTGGTTTCGCACAGCCGGAACTTGTTGTGCATTAAGATATCTTTTAAGGTGGCGATCAGATTGCCCACCAGGTTGCCTTCCACCTTCGTCTTAAACGGGCTGGCCTCATTGATATCTTTCCAGTAGCGCATCACGCCAAGCGCCAGTACCGCCACCGCAAAGAACATGGCTGGAACAAAGACGAAGTCTATCCCCAAGAGGGTTGGAAACAATTTCGCGAAGCGAATGGTCCCCTCGGGGAGGGCAATGCCCTGGTGGATTAACTTTTCCCCGTGCTCACCGACATTCACACCTATAGTCCCCAAGAATTTGAGGACGCCAAGCAGCAGCAACACTGGGAAGGCAATAAGGAGTAGGAGGTACCTGCTATCCCCCACCATCTTGGCCAGCTGGGGCGGGATGGCATACTCCTGGATACACATCTTCCTGAGGGCGTTCATCACTTCCCCGGGTTTGGCCCCCCGGGGGCAATAGACCGTGCAATCGCTGCATTGATGGCACAGCCAGATGTCCGGATCTTTAAGGACGCTTTTCTGGCCCCATTGGGCTTGCAGCATCTCTTTCCGGGGGAAAGGCTTGGCATCCGGAGTGGGATTGCAGACCACCGAACAGGTGTCGCACTGATAACATTTCTTGACGGTGTCCCCTCCGGAGGCAATCACCTGATGGACGAATTGCAGGTCTGGTTTGATGACAGTTTCGCCTGCCATGGATCATACCTCCTAAAATTCCTTGAAGGGGTTGGGGCCGATCTCCATCACCCGTTTGACGAAATCGCTGATGAGGTCCGGCAGTTTATCAAAGTCAGAGTGGCCGATCTGGTATTGGATCACCCGGTCGGATTCCAGTCCCAGCTTGTCCAGGGTTTCAGACAACTTGCTCAGGCGGTAATTACAGAGCTCGCTGCCCTTGGCAAAGTGGCACTGGTAGTCGTCGCCATATTTGCAGCCCATCAGGATGATGCCGTCAATCCCCCGGGACAGGGCATCCGAGACCCATACCATGTTGAAGGACCCCATGCAGCGCAGGGGGATGAAGCGGACCCGGGGGTCGATTTTCAGCTTGTGCAGGGCCGCGGCGTCCAGGGCCGGCATGGCGTCGTTCTCGCAGATGAGACCCATAATCCGGAAAGGCGCATTGGGATCGTCTTCATCCTCGAGTTCCGGCACATCGCAGGATTTGAGCATGGAGCCGATGATGTCGACGCTGTAGTCCTTGAAGGAGACGATGCGCTCGGGGCAGGCCCCCATACAGGTGGCGCAGCGGCGGCAGCGGTTGATCTTATAGAACGGCGTGCCTTTTTCATCTTCCTCGATGGCGCCGAAGGGACATTCCTCGGTGCAACGCTTACAAGAGGTACAGCGCTGCATGAAAGGATCGGGAAAGGTGTTGTCCCAGGCCCGGGGATGCACGGCCATACCTGCGGCCACGTGCTCCACCGCCTGGATGGCCTTGCAAGCCGCGCCGACGCCGTCGGCCATGGCCATGGGAATGGTCATGGCCTGGCGCACGGTGCCTGCGGCATAGATGGCGGTGCGCCGGGTTTCATACGGAAAGCAGATGAAGTTGGAGTCGGCGAAGCCGTTATAGGCCTCCACTTCCGGCAGAGCGGGACCCTGACGGTAGCCGAGGTTGACCACCGGCTCGTCGTTGGTCATCGGCACCAGGCCGGTGGCCAGGACCACCAGGTCGGCTTCAAAGACCACGTTGTCGCCCAGGAGGGTGTCCTTGGCGGCAATCTGCAACTTACCATCGCCGGCCACGGTAACCCCTTCGATCTCGGCCTTGGTCAGCATGACGCCGGGGTCCGACTGGGCTTCCTTATAGAAAAGCTCGGTTTGCCCCGGAGTGCGGATGTCCTTGTAGAGGATCATGGCCGTGGCATCGGGGTTTGACTGGCGGACGTAAAGGGCCTGTTTCAAGGAAGTCAGGCAGCAGAAGTCGGAGCAGTACGGCAGGTGCTCCGGGTCCCGGGAGCCGGCGCATTGGATGAAAGCGACGGATTGGGCCACTTTGCCGTCGGAGGGGCGCACGATCTTGCCCTTCTTGGCCAGCTCTTCCATCTCTACGTTGGTGATGACGTCTTTGGAGGCGCCGTATCCCAACTTGGTGAGCTTGGTGGCGTCATAGGGCCTAAAACCCGCGGCCATGACCACCGCGCCCACCCGGAAGGTCTCTTCATTGCCGTCCACGGTGATGGTGGTGTCCAGCAACCCGGGCTGGCCGTCGATCTTCTCGATCTTGGCGTTGGTATAGACCTTGATCTTGGAATTGCCCTGAACCTCTTTGACCTTCTTTAAGACCGCGGGCTCCTGCAGGGTGGTGAAAGGGTAACTGGCAGGCGTCTGGCGGTACATCTTGGCCGCATAGCCGCCCAATTCCGCTTCTTTTTCCACCAGGACCACGTCGTAGCCGTCATTGGCGGCTTCCAACGCGGCGCTTAAGCCCGCGGCGCCGCCGCCGATGACCAGGATGGTCTTGTCGCACTCGGTCTGATACGGCTCCGGCAGCTCTGACTTTTTCACTCTGGCGCAGTACATGCGCAGATAGTCTTCCGCCAGGGCCTGGGTTTCTTCGGCTTTGGGCTCCTGGGTCCAGGCCACCAGTTCCCGGATATTGCAGCGCTCCACCAGGACGTTGGGGAAATCCAATTCCTCGTATTTCACCCGGGGAGAACAGGCGGCGATCACCAGGGAGTTGATGCCCTCGCCTTCCGGCTTGATATCCTCCAGGACCATCGCCCGGGCTTCGGGGGAGCACATGATGTCGTGCTCTTTGATGAACTGGATCTTGCCCTCTTTCTTGATGACCTTTTGCAGGCTCTCAAAATCGATGGCGTCCCCGATGCCGCAGCCCTTACACAAATAGACACCGTATTTTTTTTCCATTTATGACCTCCCACCCACGCTGATAAGACTCTTGAGCGCGGCCCCAGTGGCGTCTTCATTGGATTTCATTACATCCAAGGGGCCTTTTAAAGTGCCCACGGCGTGAATGCCGGCCGGCAAGAGCTCCTGGATGATGAAGCCGTCCGGGGTGTAGGACAGCGGCAGGGGGAAGGGATTGGCTTTGGTGGACGGCACCATGCCTGCGGCCAGGACCACCATGTCGAAGGTCATGCGGACCTTGTCGCCGGTAGCCGTGTCTTCCGCCACGATCGTCACATTGCCGGTTCCCGGCTCCTGCTCGACCTTGGCCACCTTGCCCCGGATGAGATGGACACCTTCGTCATCCCGCACCTTCCAGAAAAACTGTTCGTAGCGGCCAGGGGAGCGGATGTCGATATAAAAGATATAGACCTCGGTCTCGGGG
>JAKAGH010000243.1 GCA_021817645.1 Deltaproteobacteria bacterium | reverse complement strand
CTTTTCCTTCATGCCCCGGGTGGTGAGGGCCGGGGTCCCCACCCGGATGCCGCTGGTGATGGTGGGTGGCCGGGAATCAAAGGGGATGGCGTTTTTATTCACCGTGATGCCCGCTTGATCCAGGGCTTTTTCCGCGTCTCTACCGGTCAGGCCGGTGGCGGCCAGGTCCACCAGGATCAGATGGGTGTCGGTGCCTCCGGCCACCAGCCGGTAGCCGCGCTTCAGAAACTCCCCCGCCAGGGTGCGGGAATTGCTGATGATCTGCTCCTGGTAGCGCTTAAACTTGGGGGCCAGTGCTTCCTTAAAAGCCACGGCCTTGGCCGCGATGATATGCATCAGGGGGCCGCCCTGCATGCCGGGGAAGATCTGGCTGTCCAGGGCCTTGCCGTATTGTTCTTTAGCCAAAATCAGGCCGCCCCGGGGGCCCCGCAGAGTCTTGTGGGTGGTGGAGGTGACAAAGTCGGCCACCGCCACGGGGTCCGGGTGCAGGCCCACGGCGATGAGCCCGGCGATATGGGCCATGTCCACCAGCAGATAAGCCCCCACTTCCTGCGCAATCTCTGCGAACTTAGAGAAATCCATGGCCCGGGGATAGGCGCTGGCCCCGGCGATGATCATTTTGGGGCGGTGGCGCAGGGCCAGGTCACGCAAAGCGTCAAAATCGACCTGCTCGGTCTGGCGGTCCACCCCATAAGTCACGGCCTTGAACAGACGCCCGGAAAAATTCACGGACGCGCCGTGGCTCAGATGCCCACCATGGGCCAGGTTCATGCCCAGGACGGTGTCTCCGAATTGCACAAAGGAAAAATAAATGGCCATATTGGCCTGGGTGCCGGAATGAGGCTGGACATTGGCGTACCCGGCCTTGAAGAGCTCTTTCACCCGGCTCAAAGCCAGATTTTCGGCGGTATCCACGTATTCGCAGCCGCCGTAAAAGCGGCGGCCCGGGTAGCCCTCCGCGTATTTATGGGTCAGGATCGAGCCCTGCGCCTCCAGCACCGCGGCGCTGACGAAATTCTCAGACGCGATCAACTCCAATTTATGGAGTTGGCGTTGCCGCTCCTGTTCAATAACCTTAAAGATTTCAGGGTCCGTATGCGCCAAATCGTCCATTATGTCGTTTCCACCGGAGGACGGGCCTCTCGGGCCAATTGTTCTATGAGATTGAGCCGTTCCTGGTGACGGCCGCCTTCAAAAGGAGTTTGCAGCCAGGCCCGGACAATCTCTTTCCCCAAATCCGGGCCGATAATTCTGCCGCCCAGGACCAGCAGATTGGAGTCATTGTGGCGGCGGCTCAAGATCGCGGTATATATGTCATGGCACAAAGCTGCCCGGATACCGGAGAAGCGGTTGGCCACGATGCTCATTCCCAGGCCGGTGCCGCAGATCAAAATACCCCGGGATTGGGGCCGGGCCAGGAGCGCGTCCACCACTTTTTTGCCGTAGAGAGGGTAATGAACCGACTCCGTGGCGGAAGCGCACCCCAGGTCCGTCACCGGCACCTGCAGTTCCTGCAAAAGTTTGAGAACTACGGTTTTCAGGCCGTGACCGGCGTGATCGCAGGCAATGGCGATCAATTCCGGATCAAGTCCTGGCTTTGATGAAACTGATGACATCCTGGACGGTCCTCATTTTTTCCGCTTCTTCATCTGCGATCTCAAAGCCGAATTCCTCTTCCATGGCCATGATCAATTCCACCAGGTCCAGTGAATCCGCGCCCAGGTCGTCTACGAACACCGCCTCGGGGGTCACCTCGGCCCGATCCACCCCCAATTTGTCCACAATGATGTCAATCACTTTCTCTTCTGCTGCGCCCATGGGCAAAAACCTCCTTATTTGCTTAAACCATCAACATGCCGCCGTTCACGTGCAAGACCTGGCCGGTCATATAGGCCGCGGCGTCTCCGGCCAGGAAGACCACCGCCTGCGCCACCTCTTCCGGGGTGCCGAAGCGGTTCAAAGGAATCTGGGCCTGCATTTCAGCCCTTACTTTCTCCGGCAGGGCCGCGGTCATCTCGGTTTCGATGAACCCTGGGGCCACTGCGTTCACGGTAATATTGCGGGAGGCCAACTCCCGGGCCACCGTTTTGGTCAGCCCGATCAAACCCGCTTTCGAAGCCACGTAATTGGCCTGGCCGGCATTGCCCATCACCCCCACCACGGAGGCAATGTTGATGATGCGCCCGCCGCGCTGCTTGAGCATGGGCTTGGCCGCGGCCCGGATGCAGTTATAGGCCCCCTTGAGATTGACCTCCAGGACCTGGTCCCATTCGCTTTCTTTCATCCGCAGCACCAGGTTGTCCCGGGTGATGCCCGCGTTGTTCACCAAAATATCCAGGCGGCCGCTTTCCTGAACGATTTTCTCGATGCCCTGCTGCACTGCCGCCTGGTCCGCCACGTTAAATTGCAGCAAATGCCCGGCCGCGCCCAGGGCCTCCACCTCCTTCCGGGTCTTCTCGGCTTCCTCGCCGATCACTACGTCATTGAGGTAGAGGGCCAGGCCCGGCTGCGCCAACGCCAGAGCGATAGCCCGGCCAATACCCCGGGCCGCGCCGGTGATTAGAGCTATGCGTGATATTTCGGTCATCAGATTGACTTGAGAATGTTCCTGGATTTTACCGCCGCTCCAAGGGGTGAGTTTCTTTTCAGTCCAGACAGTTTAACTAAATTAAATAAAACGAATCGCTGGAAATTGAAAGAGGTTTGTTACACTTTTTTCAAACTAACATCCGGTGCCTGGGAAAGCCGGTAACCAGTTGCTTCGGCTGCCCCCTCCCTCAAACCCCCAAGCCTTAATTTCTCCAAATTTTTGTCATTCCTGCACTTAACGCCGCGGGGTGAAGCATCTCCGGTCCTGACGCCAATAGAAATTCGCCGCGGCGATGGACCAATGAACCTGACGTTTAGGCTTCTGCCCCCAAACCCCGGATCATTCCTGCCTCGATTTTTTTATTTCCTGGATCAGAGCCGGGACGATTTCCAAAAGGTCACCCACCAGGCCCACGTCGGCCACCTGGAAGATGGGCGCGTCCGGGTCCTTGTTGATGGCCACGATAAAGTCCGAAGACTGCATGCCCACCAGGTGCTGGGCCGCGCCGCTGATACCGCAGGCAATATAGATTCTGGGAGACACGGTCTTGCCGGTCTGCCCGATCTGGTGCGCATAGGGGATCCAGCCTGCGTCCACCGCGGCCCGGGTCGCGCCCAGGGCTGCGCCCAACAGGTCCGCCAGTTCTTCCAACAACCGGAAATTCTTGGCCTCTTTCAAGCCCCGGCCCCCGGCGATGATGACTTCCGCCGCGGAGAGAGCCACCCGCTCTTTGATTTCGGCCACCGTCGCGACAAAACGGCTGCGGCTGGCAGCCGTGCCGGGGTCAAAATCCACCCGCACCACCTGGCCGTCGCCCTGGTAGCCCTCCGGCAGGGGTTTAAAGGTGCCGGGCCGGGCCGTGGCCATCTGGGGAAAAGTCCGGGGAGTGATAATAGTGGCCATGATATTGCCGCCGAACGCGGGGCGGGTCTGCTGCAGCAGCCTTTTCTCCACATCAATGGAGAACGCGGTGCAATCGGCAGTGAGCCCGGTTTTCAGAGCCGCGGCCACGCCTGGGATAAAGGCCCGGCCCGCGTAAGTGGCCCCGGCCAGGATGATTTCCGGCTGATATTGCCGGGCCAGGGCGGTCAGGGCCGCAGCGAAAGGCTCCTCCAGAAATGCCGCCAGCAGGGGATGCTCCAGGAGGTAAACTTTGTCCGCGCCCCGGCTGAGCAGAGTGGGGGCCAGGCTTTCCACCTTTGCCCCCAGGAGCACCGCGCTGACCTTGACCTGCAAGGTCTCCGCCAGGCGCCGGGCTTCCCCCAACAATTCCAGGGCCACCGGGGCCAGCTCGCCGTGGCGCTGCTCCGCAAAGACCCAGATGCCGTCTGGGGGAATTTCGGGCCGCGGCGAAGGACCCTCACCCATATCCGGGGGCAGGCTCAACGCGCCGAAGTCGCAGGCATCGACACAGGCGCCGCACAGGGTGCAGCCCTCGCCGATAACCAGATTCTCCCCTTCCAGGCGCAATACCCCGAAGAGGCAAGTCTCCACGCACTGGCCGCAGGCCGTGCATTTGTCGGCATCAAAAATAAGGCTCATTATCTGTCAGCAACCCAAAATATGAGGTTCTATCTCCCGGCCACCTGTAGCCAGGTAGTGCGTTTCTTGAGGTATCTCACGCCCAGGTAAATGATCACGCTGCCGCCGAAGCTGATGGTCCACTGCAGGTCGAGCTCCAGCCGGCCGCGGCTGAAAAATTCCCCGGCGATTTTCAACAGAGTGAAAACCACCATCATGGCGAAAAAGCCGGAGTATTCCTTCCGGATCGCGGTCTTAAAGGAAAACGGCAGGGCCGGCTTCACCCAATGGCCGAATTTCGGGATAAAGGCCGGGGTCTGCTCGGCCCACTCCGTAAAAGCTGCGCCGAATTTTTCCTGGAGAAACTCCTCTTCCGCAAACATGATCCTTTCATAATAGAGCCAGAGGATCAAGATGATGATCAGGCTGAACCACCATACCCCTAAAAATAAGGAGATTCCCAGCCAGATGAGAAAGTTCCCCAGATACAGGGGGTGTCTCACCAGGGAATAGGCCCCCGTGGTATTCAACACCTGGGCGACCTGCCCCTTGGTGTTGCGCCCCGAAGTGCCCTCGGGCACATAGCCGCCGGTGAAGAAGCGAATGCCCAGCCCCAGAAAAGAGACGGCCAGACAAAATTTCTCCCAGCCGGAACCCGCAGAAGGGCTGCCGTAGGGGTGCCGCAAACTGGCCAGCGTTAACAGAAACAGGGCGATCAATAATAAGGGGAGGTAGCTCCGCCAGCGGAACAGCCACTCCCCGGACTTTCTGAATTCTTCTTTGAGGGCCATTAAAGACCGTTTTCCGTTTGCCGTTTGCCGTTTGCCGTGGAAAGCATATGAAATTCCAATAGATTTTCTTTAAAAAGAGAAAACGGCATATTTAGTAGTCTGTTGAAAAATAGGTTTTGGCCCTAATTAGAAGCAGCTCTTAATCCCCCCCTTTGAAAAAGGGGGGTTAGGGGGGATTTGTAAGCGCCCGAA